>JBEBWH010000293.1:0-4446 GCA_040392305.1 Bradyrhizobium sp.
TGCGCGACTGGGACGGCAGCGATCTGGTCGCGGTGTGCGCCACCTTCGCCGAAACGCTGGCGGCCATCGAGAACAACCCGCTCGATCTGTTGATCACCGACCTCAAGCTGCCTGACGGCAACGGCGTCGATGCGATCCGCTTCCTGCGCCAGAAGCAGCCGGCGGCGGAAGCCATGGTAATTTCGGTGCTGGCCGACGAGACGACCGTGCTCAACGCCATCGCCGCCGGTGCATCGGGATATCTGTTCAAGGATGCCGAATCGATCGACCTGATCGTGGCGATCACCGACCTGATGGCCGGGCGCTCGCCGATCTCGTCACGGATCGCGCGCGTGCTGGTGCAGCGCCTCAACGCGCCCCGGCACGAGGACCAGCCGCCGGATACCACCAAAGGCGCCCTCACCGCGCGCGAAATGGACATCCTGTGGGGCATCGCCAAGGGCTTCACCAATGCGGAGATCGCCGAACGGCTCGACATCTCGCGGCAGACGGTGCCGGTGCATGTGCGCAACATCTACCGCAAGCTCGAAGCGTCGAACCGGTCCGAAGCCGTGTTCGAGGCGACCCGTCGGGGCCTGATCCGGCTATGACAAGGCGGAGCGACAACGGACCGCTGGCGTTGCTCCCCTTTCTCCTGATTCTCGGCGTGACGCTGGCGCTGGCGACCGCGCCGCAATGGATGAGCCTGCCCGTGCCGCAGGGGGCGGTGCCGCTGACCGAGGCGATGTTCAGCCTCGACGGCGGCGACGAGGTCGCGGTGACGCTGCCGCATCGCTGGCCCAGCACGACCGGACTTGGCCCGGCACGCGGCACCTATCGCATTGCCGTCGATCTGCGGACACTGGAATCGCCCCTGCTGCTGGTGCCGGCGGCGCAGCATGCGCTGACCGCGCGGCTCGACGGCCTGCGGCTGTGGGGCAGCGACCGGCAGTCGTGGGGCGAGGCCGCGCTCTCGTCGGCCTATGTCTTGTCGATGCCGCCAACGCAGCAAGGCAGGGGCGTGTTCGAGATCGTGATCGAGCGCGCGAGCGGCGCGGTGCCCGGCCATCTGTCGCCGCTCTATCTCGTCGACCAGCGCGCGGTGGCCCCCACCTGGGGCTGGCTATGGACGCTCGCCAGCAACGGCGCGCGTATCGCCGTCATTGGTCTGCAAACCCTGGTCATCCTGGGAATCGCGATTGTCTGGTTCTCGCGCCGTCACGATCCGATCTTCATCTGGCTCGCCCTGATCGGCTTCGTCAGTTCAGCGCTGCTCGTCGCTGACGCTCTGCCGACGCAACTGTTCTCGATCAACGGCCAGTCGATGCTGGTGTTCGCACTGGCCGCCTTCGGCGCCATGGCCCTCGGGCTTGCCTTGTCGATCGCAGACATCCCCCGACCGCTGTGGCTGAGGCTCGGCACCTTCGGCCTACCGCTGGCGCTGATCGCCGGCATCAACATCGGCCTGCTGCCGCCATTCATCGCCGCACTGGCCGGCTTCATGGTCGCGGTCAGCTGCCAGCTCGCCGCCGCCATCGTCCTGTCCCTCAACACGCATGCTCGCCAATGGGACCGGGCGCTGCTGGCCGCCGCGTTCGCCCTTGCTGGATGGTACGGCCTGCGCGATATCGGCGTCCTCAGCGGCGCGTTGGACGCCGGCGTACTCCTGACCCCCCATCTGCGGCCGCTGACCATCCTCGCCGTGTTTATCCTGCTGATGCGACGGCTGGCGAACAGCCTCGAACAGATCGACGGCGTCAACGAGACGCTGCGCCAGAAACTGGCGGCGCAGGAAAGCGAACTGTCGGCGCTGCACTTGCACGAGCGGCTGCAACTGGCGAAGGCGGCTCGCGAGGACGAGCGCGGCCGGCTGATGCGCGACCTGCACGACGGCCTGAGCGGCCACCTCGTTTCCATCATCGCCCTGACGCAGGCGCGAACCGCCAACCCCTCCGCGATCGAACGGACCGCGCGCAGCGCGCTCGACGACCTGCGGCTGGTGATCAACTCGCTCGATCTCGACGATGGCGACCTGATCCTGGCGCTGGCCAGCCTGCGCGAACGGCTGGAGCCGCAACTGCGCAGGCTCGGCGCCGAACTCGACTGGTCGATGGAGAAGCTGCCGGAGGTCACCGGCATCACGCCCAGCAACGCACTCGCCATCCTGCGCATCCTGCAGGAAGCCATCACCAACGCGCTGAAACACGGCGAGCCGTCGCGCATCGCGATCCACGGCGCAACCGGCGCCGACGGAAAGGCGACCATCGTGGTCCGCAATGGCATCCGCGCGGCTGACGCGACCGAGATCGCGTCAGGTCAGGGGCACGGCTTGATCAACATAACGCGACGCGCGCAGAAGCTCGGCGGCGACGCCAGTTTCGATTGCAACAGCCGATATGCGACGCTGACGCTCGTCCTGCCGACGCATCTGCAGGAATGTTGAACCCCACCCCTCGCTGGGAATGTCGGCACAGTTATGTGAACCGCGCCGGGTTTGCCGGAGGCTCTTCAGGGGTGAAGATCGGCCCGTGCGCACCAAGTTGGCGGCGGCCGAGCTTGGCCGGCTGGATAGCACCGCGCTGGACAGAGCGGTAGCCCAGCACCCCCCCGAATCTGGAGGGTTCGCAGCTTTGTACTGCAAATGGCGCTCCCTAGGGGAATCGAACCCCTGTTTCAGCCTTGAGAGGGCCGCGTCCTAACCGCTAGACGAAGGGAGCAACGGCCCACGCAATAGCCTTGAAACGCCATCGCGGCAAGCCCGTTCGTGTCGCGAGGCGCGTTTAAGGCTCGGTCGCGAAGGTCAGTCGGCCGGCCGGTTTCAGTGTCTTCGCGTCGAAAGTCCGCATTTCAAGCGCCCCGCCGACGTCGAGCGTCAGCACCAGCCGATCGCCCGCCGCCGCGGTTGCGACGATCCTGGCGCCTTTCGGCAGCGTCACGGTCTGGCTGGCCGACGGCGGGCTTTCCTCGGAGCGGAAAAGACGGTAGCCGATCACGGTCAGGACCGCCGCCATGCCGACGCCGGTGGTCAGGGCGCCGATCAGCATCATCCGCCGCACCCGCGCGACGATCTGGGCGGTCTGCTCGGCGTGGGTATCGGATGGAACAGTTTCGGTCATGACGGACGATCAACTCCAAAGCATCACGGTCTCGGGCGACGAGGGATCGCCGCGGCTCGATCGCGTGCTGGCGGTGCAGTGCCCCGGCCTGTCGCGGTCGCGCCTCAAGACGCTGATTCTCGCCGGCCGTGTCACGATCGGCTCCGCCGCCGCGCGCGACCCCGCTTATCACGTCACCGCGGGCGAGACGATCACAATCGCGCTGCCTCCGGCCGTCGATCCCGCGCCGGCGGCCGAGAACATTCCGCTCGATATCGTGTTCGAGGACGATGACGTCATCGTTATCGACAAACCCAGCGGCCTCGTCGTGCATCCGGCGGCGGGCCACGGCAGCGGCACGCTGGTCAACGCCCTGATCGCCCATTGCGGCCCCGGCCTGTCTGCCGTCGGCGACGAAGAGCGGCCCGGCATCGTCCACCGGCTCGACAAGGACACCACGGGGTTGATGGTCGCGGCCAAGACCGACCGCGCCTACGCCTCGCTGACGCGCCAATTCGCCGATCACGGCCGCACCGGGGAACTGGAGCGCGGCTATCAGGCCTTCGTCTGGGGGGTGCCGAACCGTCCGCGCGGCACGATTCACGCGCCGATCGATCGCCATCCGCACACGCGGGAAAAGATGGCGGTCCGCGAGGGCGGCCGCGACGCCATCACCCACTGGGAAACGATCGAGCAATACACCGCACCGGACGGCAAGCCGATCGCGGCGCTCCTGGCCTGCCGGCTGGAAACCGGCCGCACCCACCAGATCCGCGTCCATCTCGCCCATATCGGCCATCCGCTGCTCGGCGATACGGTCTATGGCTCCGGCTTCAAGACCAAGGCCAACCAGCTCGGCGCTGCGGCGCGCGACGCGCTTGTCGCGCTGAACCGGCAGGCGCTGCATGCCGACCTGCTGGCGCTGGAGCATCCGCGTTCCAGGGAGGTTCTGCGCTGGGAAACGCCGCTTCCGGAAGACCTCGTTCGCCTGCGCGACGCACTAAGTGCGGCGCGGTGATGCGACGCACTTGAAAATATAAAACATTACAATATCTTAATAGAGCGTCACGGCAACGTGACCCCCGATTGTTCTTCCTTTCCCGAAGCCGTTCGTTGTATGCTGCACCTGCGCTGGATGTCCCGGCGCGGAACAATGCAGCGACGTCGGCTTTGACTAAGCGACGCCTGCCTGACCCGCCGCTATCGGGGGTCTGAAACAAATGGAGGGCGCACGAATGGCCCGTGCCAATACGTTACCGGTTCTCAACGGAGAATCGGGTCTCGCGCACTATCTCAGCGAGATTCGCAAATTTCCCATGCTCGAGCCGCAGGACGAGTACATGCTCGCCAAGCGCTGGCGCGAGCATGACGA
>JBEBWH010000294.1:0-4433 GCA_040392305.1 Bradyrhizobium sp.
GCGGTCGAGCACGGCGCGCGCGGTGGCGGTGCCGGAGGCTTCGCCATGTCCGGTCAGCAGTTTCTCGCACAGTTCGAGCAGGTCGGCGGCGCGCCGCTCGGGATCGACCGGCGCCGGCGGAATGCGTAGCAAGGCCCGGCCACGCTCGGTGATCGAAGCCAGCAGGTCGGAAACAAATGCATTGCTCATGATTGACCTTACCCTGTTATCGGTCGCGGTCCGGATCTTAGTCGGCGCGGAATGACGATAGGTTTAAGCGCAATTCTCGATTTGCCCATGTTTCCTTCACGGTCCGCTGCGCCGCCTTGCGATGGTTGCTATCTCAAGCGGTGCGGCGTGTGCCTCAGTGCGCCTCCTCCCAATTGTCGGCGGCGCGCGCATCGACGGCAAGAGGCACCGAAAGGACGACAGCCGGGAACGCGGCGTCCTGCATCACCTTGCGGATCACCGGCAGCGTTGCCTCCACTTCCTCGTCGGGCACTTCGAACACCAGTTCGTCATGCACCTGCAGCAGCATCTGCGCGGACAGGCGGGCTGCGGCAAGCGCATCCTCCATCCGGATCATCGCACGGCGGATGATGTCGGCCGCGGTGCCCTGCAAGCGGGCATTGATCGCCGCGCGCTCGTTGAACGCGCGCACCGAAGGATTGCTCGCCTTGATGTCGGGATAATGACATTTGCGGCCGAACAGCGTTTCGACATAGCCATGGATACGGCAGTATTCGCGTGTGGCATCCATATAGGCGCGGATGCCGGGGAAGCGCTCGAAATATTTCTTGATATAGGCGCCGGCCTCCTCGCGCGCGATGCCGAGCTGATTGGCGAGGCCGAAGGCCGAGATGCCGTAGATGATGCCGAAATTGATCGCCTTGGCGCGACGGCGCACCTCGCCCGGCATGCCCTCGATCGGCACGCCGAACATTTCCGAAGCGGTCATCGCGTGAATGTCGAGCCGGTCGCGGAACGCCTGCTTGAGCGCGTCGATATCGGCGATCTCGGCGAGCAGCCGCAACTCGATCTGCGAATAGTCGGCCGACACCAGCTTGTGGCCTTTGGTCGCGACGAAAGCGCGGCGGATCTTGCGGCCGTCCTCGGTGCGGATCGGAATGTTCTGCAAGTTCGGGTCTGATGACGACAGTCGGCCCGTGGTGGTCGCCGCCAGCGCGTAGGACGTATGGATGCGGTGGGTCTCGGGGTTGACGAACAGCGGCAGCGCATCGGTATAGGTCGATTTCAGTTTCGACACCTGCCGCCATTCGAGTATCTTCTTCGGAAACTCGTGGCCGGCCTCGGCCAGTTCGTCGAGCACTTGCGCCGAGGTCGACCATGCACCGGTCTTGGTCTTGGTGCCGCCCGACAGGCCCATCTTGCCGAACATGATCTCGCCAAGCTGCTTGGGGCTGCCGGGGTTGACCGGCTCGCCCGCAAGCTCGTGAATCTCGGCTTCGACGCGCGCGGCCGTCTGCGCGAATTCACCCGACAGCCGCGCCAGCACCTGCCGGTCGATAGCGATGCCGCGCCGCTCCATGCGCGCCAGAACGCCGATCATCGGCCGCTCCAGCGTCTCGTAGACGGTGGTCTTGCGTTCCGCGACAAGACGGGCCTTCAGCACCTGCCACAGCCGCAGTGCGATATCGCTGCGCTCGGCGGCATAGGATGTGGCGTCGCCGATCGCGACCTGATCGAACGCGATCTGACTTTTTCCGGTGCCGACAATCTCGCTCCGGGCGATCATGGCGTGGCCGAGCAGGGATTGCGCCAGCGCGTCGAGATCGTGATCGGCGCGGCCCGCGTCGAGCACATAGGACATCAGCATGGCGTCGTCGAATGCACGCAGGACGATGCCGTGCTGCATCAACAGCAGCGCTGTCGATTTCAGATCGTGGCCGATCTTGAGAATGGCGTCGTCTTCGAGCAGCGGCTTGAGCGTGGCGAGCGCCGCGCCCGGCTCGATCTGCTCCGGCGCGCGGCCGCCCGCGAACAACCCGTCTCCGTCGCCGCTCGCTTTATGCGTCAACGGGACATAGCAACTTTCGTTCGGCGACAGCGCCAGCGCCACTCCGCACAGGTCCGCCTGCATGGCGTCGGCTTGGCTTGCGACAATATGGATCGCGGTCTGTCCCGCTTCGCGGATGCGGGCGATCCACTGCGCCAGCCGATCCTGCGTGCGCACGGTTTCGTAGCGGCTGCGATCGACGGGCGCAGCTCGCGCGGCCGCGGTGCGGGCCGTCGCCAGAGCCAGCGGCGTGAGCGGGTTGACGGCGGTCTGATCCTCGCCTGGCGCGGCAGCACGGTTGCGCTCCGCCGTGGGGGCGGCGCGGCTGTCCGGCTCGCCGCCGAGCGGCAAGGTCTGCGGCGAATCCGACAGGACGCCTGCGTTCTCGAACTTGCTTTTCAGCCGTTCGTCGGGCGCGACGTCGGAAGCGTCGATCTGCGAATAATCTGCGACGCGGCGCGTCAGCGTGGTGAACTCCATCGCCTTGAGGAAGGCGACCAGCCGCCTTGCGTCGGGCTCGTGCACGGCGAGGTCGTCGAGCGGCACATCGAGCGCGACATGTTCGTCGAGCAGCACCAGCTTGCGCGAGATGCGGGCCTGCTCGGCATTGGCGATCAGCGTTTCGCGGCGCTTGGGCTGCTTGATCTCGGCGGCGCGGGCCAGCAGCGTTTCGAGGTCGCCATAGTCGGTGATGAGCTGCGCCGCGGTCTTGACGCCGATGCCCGGAACGCCGGGAACGTTGTCGACCGAATCGCCGGCCAGCGCCTGCACCTCGACCACTTTGTCCGGCGGCACGCCGAACTTCTCGATCACCTCCGGCACGCCGAGCCGGCGGTCCTTCATGGTGTCGTAAAGTTCGACGCGGTCATTGACGAGCTGCATCAGATCCTTGTCGGAGGATACGATGGTGGTGCGCGCGCCGCGCTCGCAGGCCAGCCGCGCATAGGTGGCGATGAGGTCGTCGGCCTCGAAGCCGCTTTGTTCCAGGCAGGGCAGTTCGAAGGCGCGCACCGCTTCGCGGATCAGCGCGAATTGCGGGATCAGATCGTCCGGCGCGGGCGGCCGGTGGGCCTTGTATTGCGGGTAGAGTTCGTTGCGGAACGTCACCTCCGATTTGTCGAACACGACGGCGAGATGGGTCGGCCGCTCGTCGGCGGGCATGTCGCGCAGCAGCTTCCACAGCATGTTGCAGAAGCCGAGCACGGCGTTGATCTGCAGGCCGTCCGACTTGCGATTGAGCGGCGGCAAAGCGTGATAGGCGCGGAAGATGTAGGACGACCCGTCCACGAGGAAGACATGGCAGCCCTTGGCGGGGGACGGGGCGGAGGCGACGCTCGTGGCGGGAGAGGGCTGTTTCGGCATGGCGGCAATGTAGGGATTTTTGCCGCGATTGACAGCGTTTCCCGCCGCCGGTTGCAGAATCTTGAGAGAACGCTATTCCGCCGCCTGCAGGGCGGCGCGAGGCTTGCGCGGCGCGATCCAGAAGCGGTCCGGGCGCTCGAACAGGAAGCGCAGACGGTTGTTGCGGGTCGCCCACCAGATCGCCAGCGCGCCGACGATGCCAGCTACCGTGACCAGCGCCGAGATCACGCCGATATCGGGAATGAGGCCGGTCTTGAGCAGGAGGACGCGCGTGGCGGCCATCGGCAGGAAGAAGGCGAGATAGATGACGATCGAGTGTTCGCCGCAGTAGCGCAGGCCGCGCAGCCAGTTCATCTTCGCAAGCAGCGCGCCGGTGGCGACGATCGCGGCCGCGCCGGCCAGCCCCAGCGCCAGCGACACCAGCGGCCAGTGCGAGAAGCCGCCGAACACGAGGCCGCCATTGAGCAGCGCCCAGGCCGCCAGCGCCGCCAGCGCGATGCCGGGCCGCGCTTGCGCGTCGCGCGCCAGGGCGAACACGGCGTTCGCGGCGATATAGCCGGTATAGATATAGACGAAGCGGGCGCAGAACTCGTCGATCACGGTCCAGCCGGTCTGGATGGCGGCGGCTTCGAGCGCGGCGGCGACGAGCCAGACGAATAGCGGCGGGACACGCCTCAGCAGCTTGATGACGACGAAGAACACCGGCAGCAGATAGATGAACCACAGCGTGCCGAACGGCTCGATGAACGACAGCAGATACAGCCATGCCACTTGCGCCCAGCCATGCTCGGCGGCGAAGACCGGCGCCTTGAACACGAACTGGATCGTCATCCACAGCACGTAGAAATAGGCGAAATGCACCACCTTGCGGTCGAGATAGGTGCGCCAGTCGCGGTCGATGACGCGGGCTAGGAACAGGCCCGAGATTAGAAAGAAGTCCGGCATGCGGAAGGGGCGGGCGAATTCGACGAATGCGTGCATGAAGCCGGGCTCGCCGGCGGCCAGCTCGACGCCGAGCACCGAATGCATCATCACCACCATGACGATGCAGATGCCCTTGGCGTAATCGACCCAG
>JBEBWH010000295.1:0-4418 GCA_040392305.1 Bradyrhizobium sp.
CGAACTGGGTTCGCGCAAGCAGAACGGCATCCAGACTCTCCGGCATCAGGATTGTCCCTTACACACCTCGACCTTCGAACTATCGGCCAGCACCGCGCAAACGAACTTTGAGATAAAGCAACCAGCATCCTCAAAGTTTCGCAAGACCGGAAAACTATGCGCCTCCTCTCCAACGATGTCACCCTCGGGCGCCGCAAAAGCGAAACCCGGATCGGGGGCATCCGATCCGGGTTGCGGAGGTTGTGAATTTTGGCTTCGCGCGGTCAGCCGGCGGGAATGGCGCACACTTTGTTAGAACCGTTGGCGCTGACGTGGCAGGCTTGCGTCTGCTGCGCGGGCTTGGCGATGGCGACAGCCTGACCGGCCTGCGACGGACCTTTCTGGGTCGCGGCGAGCGCCAGCAGCACGCAGGCGGCGGCGACAGGAACGACGAAGAAGCGGTAGGTCGGTATCAACATGGCCGGTATCTCCTGCAATCGCGTCGTGTGATCCGGGAGAAAATGTACCAGACGATCTTTTCCGCCTGATGTTGTGGTGTGTTTCAATTGTTTCGCGAATGTTTCCGGATCACGCCGCCAGATGCGCCACGCCCGCATCCCTGAGCAACGTGCCGAGATGCTTGCGCGCATAGAACATGCGCGTTTTGACGGTCGCCTGCGGGATGCCGATGATCGCGCCGGCCTCTTCCACCGAACGCTCGTGATAATAGACAAGGTCGATGATCTCGCGATGCGCCGGAGACAGCTTGGCGATGCAGGCGCGCAGAATGGCGCTGGTGCGGTTGCGGTCGAGCGCCGCCTCCGGCGTCTCGCCCTGATCGGGAATGCTGTGCACGTCGTCCTGATCGATGTCCTCATGCTGACGCTGGCGCAGCGCCGTCAGCGCCTTGAAGCGCGCGATCGAAAGCAGCCAGGTCGAAACCTGCGACCGCCCCTGAAACTGGCCGGCATTGTGCCAGACATCGAGAAACACCTGGCTGACGATATCTTCGGCGACCGTGGGATTGCGCACCATGCGCAGCACGAAGCGGTAAACCCGGACATTGTGGCGGGCATAGAACACATGCATCGCCGCGGTCTCGCCCCCGGCAATGCTCTCAAGCAGCATCTCGTCCGAAACGGATGGAGCGGCGGCGTGGCTTTGCGATCCGATATGGGTGACGACGATACTCTGCATGACTGATCTCCCCAGGAAGGCGCTTAGGCCACGCCTTATTGAGACCAGTGTTAGCCAGCCCGCGTTTCACCATGGTTTCGGCAGGGCCGCCCAACCCGTCGAAATGGTTTCATGCCCGGGGCGAATTGTTTCGTCGGTCGATCGACGACGAAACATTGGCGCGAAAACAGCAGTCATTTCAATGAGCGGGACTGTTGTCCGGCAGCGAGGCCGGTCGCTCAGGACTTGGCGTCGGCCGGCGAGAACACATAGCCCCCGCCCCGAATGGTGCGGATGACCGACGGCCGGGCCGGATCGGGCTCGATCTTGCGCCGGATGCGCATGATCCGCAGATCGACCGCCCGATCGAACGCCTCGGCGTCGCGGGCGTTGGCCAGCTCCAGCAGCCGTTCGCGCGACAGCACGCGCTTTGGATTGGCGGCGAAGACCTTGAGCAGGCCGAACTCGGAAGCGGTCAGCGGATGCTCGTTGTCGTCATCGTCACGAAGCGCCTGGGCATCCAGATCGAGCCACTTGGTGCCGAAGCGCACCAGGGCGCCGCGATCGCTTCTGCCGCTGTCGGCGCGCGCGCCGTCGGCCGGCTTCGCCGCCCCGGTGCGCCGCAGCACCGAGCGGATCCGCGCCATCAGTTCGCGCAGCTCGCACGGCTTGGCGATATAGTCGTCCGCGCCGAGCTCCAGCCCCACGACCCGATCGATCGGGCTCGCGGTCGCCGTCAGCATGATGATCGGCACGCTGGTGCGCGCCTTGAGGTCGCGGATGATCGACAGCCCGTCCTCTTCCGGCATATTGAGATCGAGCACCACGAGGTCCGGCGCGGCCTTCTCGATCACCTCGCGCAGACTGCGGCCCCCTTCGCACAGCGTGACGGTGAATCCGTGCATGCGCAGATAGTCCCCGACCATCTCGCGGGCGGGAGCTTCGTCATCGACAACAGCAATATGGGCGTTCTGGCTCATGGCGTCGGCAGCTTGATGGTGAATGTCGATCCCTGTCCGGGACCGGCGCTGTCGGCGGCGAGTTCGCCACCGTGCATGTCGATGATCTTCTTGACGATGGAGAGGCCGAGCCCGGTCGAGCTTTCGCCGCCGGTCGGCTTGGCCGACAAGCGCTGGAAACGGCCGAACAGCCGGCTGATGTCCTCGGGCGACAGCCCCGGCCCCTCATCCGTGATCCGCACCGCCAGCCGCTCGCCGCCGTCCGGACAGACCTCGACGCCGATCGTGCCGCCGATCGGACTGTATTTGATGGCGTTGCTCAGCAGATTGTCGATCGCCTCGCGGACCCGGTCGGCGTCGCACAGCGCCATCTGATCGGGGGTCGCTGACACAGTGATCTTCTGCTGCTTGTTTGCGGCGGAAGGCAGATTGGCCTCCACCACCTCCGCAGCCAGCGCCGAGACGTCCACCGGCTCGCGGCGGATGGTGATATCGAATGCATCCGCCATCGCATCCGAAATGAGGTGATCGACCATCGCCGTCAGCCGCTTGGTGGCGCTGCGGATGTGCTCGACCTGCGATTCCACCATCTCGGTCGGGACACCCGCGCCGATCAGTTCGGTCAGCATCTCGGTGCGCCCGAGGATGACTCCAAGCGGATTCTTCAGGTCATGCGCAACGGTCCCAAGAATTTCATTCTTGAAGGCATTGGCGCGCTGCAGCCGCAACCACTGCGCCGACAGCCGGCGGTTGGCCGACATCAGCGCCCGGGTGCGTTGCACCACCCGGTCTTCAAGCTGAGTATTGGCGTCCTGAAGCTGATGGTAAAGAATCACGTTGTCGAACGCGATAGACAACCGGCTGCCGAATATTTCCACCAGCGCCCGATCGGTCTCGGACAATTCTCTCGCCGCCTGCAGCAGAACGACGACTTCGCGGCCGCTACCGGTTTTCACATAAAGAACGGAGCGATCTTCGCGGAATTCATGCTCTCGCCGCCGGAACGCTGCCTCCACGACATTGCGCAGAGCGGCATCCAGCAGAGGCGCAGCCGAGCAGCCGAGATAGCGGCTGTAGCAGCCCGATCCCGCCAGCACCGAAAACGCATCCCCCGGCTGGCCGCCGTCACGCAGGATGAGGATACCTTCGCATTCGACATTCAGCAGCGAGGCGATCTGCGTCAGCACGCCACCGGCGAGGCGCTGCATCGACTTGAAATCGTACAGCGTGGACGCCGCATCGATGATGATCTCCAGGCCGCGCCGCGTCTGCACCATCCGCTCGAGCTGCTGATAGCTGCGCAGCGCAGCCGTCAGCGAGGTGAACAGCTTGTCCGCCGTCAGCTCCGTCTTCGCCTTGTAATCGTTGATGTCGTAATCGACGATGATGCGCCGCTCCGGCGCCTGCCCGGGCTGCCCGGTCCGCAGAATGATGCGGACGGTTTCGTTGCGTAATTCGTTGCGGATGAACTCCACCAGATCGAGGCCGGCAACATCGGTCTCCATGATGACGTCGAGCAGCACCGCGGCAATATCGGGATGCGCGCGCATCAGTTCGCGCCCTTCGGCCGCCGAGTAGGCCGACAGAATCTCCAGCGTCTGACCGTTGAGGCTGTAGTCGCCGAGTGCGAACCGGGTGCCCTCATGGACGGCCTGATCGTCGTCGATCACCGCAATCTTCCACTTCCGGAGCGCGCTGACTTCCGACGTCTCGCCGGTATCGTCGATCAGATTGAGGACATCGTCGTCGTCGGCCATTGTCTGGTCTCACGGCTTGGCGGAACGGTTGCGGACCCGGCGCGCATCATCGCGCACGGGATGATAATGCGAAAAGCGGCGCCTTGTCCCGGCCCGGACTCGAGCGTCATGCTGCCTCCAAGCTGCTGGGTTACGAGATTGTAAATGATATGCAATCCGAGACCGGTTCCTCCTTCGCCGCGGCGCGTGGTGAAGAACGGATCGAACGCCTGCTTCTTGACGTCGGCCGTCATGCCGACGCCGTCGTCGCTGAAGACGATCTCGACATTGTCGCCATAAGGCCGGGCGCTGATGAAGATGCGGCCCGGCCGCTCGCCGGGAAACGCATGCGAGACCGCATTGAGAAACAGGTTGGTCAGTATCTGCCCGTATGCCCCCGCATAGGTGCTGAGAACAAGGTCCGGCGGGATATCGATCTCGACGGCGACCGGCGCCTTCTTCAGCACGGGGCGCAGGCTCGCGACGATCTGGTCGGTCGCTTCGCTAAGATCGAACTGGCGCACCTCGGCCTGCGAACGGTCCACCGCGACCTGCTTGAAGGATTGAA
>JBEBWH010000296.1:0-4417 GCA_040392305.1 Bradyrhizobium sp.
TCGCGGTGGCGGCCGGCTCGCTGTTCGTCATGGTGGCCGGCATCGCGATGGAGCGCATCGTCATCCGTCATTTCTATGGCCGGGCTGACGAGGACCAGCTCCTCGTGACGTTCGGCATCGGCATCGTGATGGTGGAGGTCGTCCGTTTCTTCTTCGGCAGCCTCTCGCTCACGGTGCCGGCGCCCAAGATGCTGGCCGGCATCACCTCGCTCGGCTTCATGTTCTATCCGACCTATCGCTTGGCGCTGGTTGGCATCATCGCCGTCGCGCTGTTGATCCTGTTCCTGATTCTGTATCGCACCCGCCTCGGCATGATCGTCCGGGCCGGTATCGAAGACTCGGTGATGGTGTCGTCGCTCGGCATCAATGTTTATCGGGTGTTCATGGTGGTGTTCGGCATCGGCGCGATGGCGGCGGGGTTTGCCGGCATCGTCAACGCGCCGGTGGTGTCGCTGACGCCGGACATGGGTGAGGCCATTCTGGTTCAGACCTTCGTCGTCGTCGTCATCGGTGGTGTCGGATCTTTCCCGGGAGCGATTCTTGGAGGGCTGATCGCCGGAGAAATCATCAGCATCACCTCAATGATCAACCCAGGCTATGCCTACGTCATGTTGTTCGCAGCCATGACGCTGGTGCTGGTGCTGCGGCCGCATGGGCTGCTCGGCACGCAAGGCCGCGCATAGAAGCGATCGTGAAATGATCAAGCAACGTCCATATCTTATCGAGACGCTGACGGCTGTCGGCCTGATCCTGGCGCCGCTCATCCTGCCGCATCTCGGCTTTGCGCCCAACACCGTCAACCGCATTCTGGTGTGGGGCCTGTTCGGAATTGGCTTCGATATCCTGTTCGGCTTCACCGGCCTTCTGTCTTTCGGTCAGTCGGCGTTGTACGGAACGGGCGGCTTCGTCGCGGCCTATCTTCTGACGCGCGCGGGCTTTCCGCATGTTGTCACGTCGCTGTTTATCGGTATGGTCGCGGCCGCCGTGGTCGGCTATTTCGTCGGCCTGATCGCCCTTCGCCGCACCGGCATCTATTTCGCCATGATCACGGTGGCGATCGCGGAGGTGTTCTTCTTTGTCGAATTCAATCCGCTCGCGGAATGGACCGGCGGAGAGAACGGCCTTCCCGGCGTGCCGAGCCCATCCTTTGATCTCGGCTTCACGACCATCACCTTTTCAAGCGGCTGGTCGCTCTACGGCTTCCTCGCCTTCTGGTTCTTCGTCGGCATCGTCATCGGCCTGCGTATCGTGCGCTCGCCCGTCGGCGCGGTGTTTCGCGCGGTCCGCGACAATCCGCTGCGCGCCGCGGCCGTTGGCCACAATATTCACAGCTACAAGCTGACGGCCTTCGTCATCGCCGCCGCCTATGCCGGTTTCGCCGGTGGCTTGCTCGGCGTCATGCAAGCCTTCATGCCGCCGGACGCGTTCATGTTCCACACCTCCGCGGAACTGATCATGATGACCGCGATCGGCGGGACGGGCACGCTGTTCGGACCGCTCGTGGGCGCCACGGTCTGGTTGTTCCTGCAGGACTTCCTGCAGGCCGCGCTCGGGCTTGGAGCGGCATGGAAACTCGTTCTCGGCGTGATCTTCGTGCTTCTGGTTTGCTTCCTGCGGCGCGGCATCGTTGGTGGGCTGCATGACCTCTATCGGTTGCTGACCGGACGTCGCGGTGTCGCTGAGGCGGAAGGCGAGGCCGTGCCTATGCCGCTCGGCGCCGACGTGACCTCGGCGGAAGCATTGGCGATGCCGCCACGCCCGCGCGCACTGGACGGGTACAGCGGACCGATCCTTCAGGCCGCGGGCCTGACCAAGCGCTATGGCGGTCTGGTCGCCAACAGCGACATCGACTTCGTCGTCAACCAGGGCGAGGTGCGCGGCATCATCGGCCCGAACGGCGCTGGAAAATCGACCTTCTTCAAGATGTTGACATGCGAGGTGGCGCCGACGTCCGGAACGGTGATGTTCGAGGGACGTGACATCACCGGCATGAGCGTCACGGATGTGTGCCAGCTCGGCCTCACCAAGAGCTATCAGGTCAACCAGCTGTTCTCCCGCCTGACCGTTCGGGAAAATCTGATCATTGCCGTTCTCGCGGAGCTGCGCGGAAAGTTCAGGCTGGATATGTTTAGGAGCATCGAAAGCGTTCCCGGCCTCACCGAACAGGTCGATCGGACATTGGCGATGGTCAATCTGAAGTCGCGCGCCGACACGCCGGTCGCAGCGCTCGCCTATGGCGAGAAGCGGCGCCTTGAGATCGGCCTGGCGCTGGCGAATTCGCCGAGCCTGTTGTTGCTTGACGAGCCGCTGGCGGGCATGAGCCCCCAGGAGCGCGTCGATACAGTCAAGCTTCTGAAGTCCATCGCGCGCGGGCGGACGCTGATCGTCATCGACCACGACATGGATTCGCTGTTCGAACTGGTGGAGCGAGTAACCGTTCTGCAGGAGGGACGTGTGCTGGTCGAAGGCACGCCGGAGGAGATCAAAGGCAATCCCGCCGTGCAGGAAGCTTATCTTGGCGGAGTGCTTGAATGAGCCTGCTCGAAGTCCACGGACTCAATTCCTACTACGGCGACTCGCACATCCTGTTCGATGTGGGCATGCATGTCGAACGAAACGAGGTGGTCGCCCTGTTGGGACGCAACGGCGCAGGCAAGAGCACGACGCTGAAGAGTCTCATGGGTGTGGTCCGTCCGCGCGCCGGCACCGTCACGCTCGATGGCGTCGAACTGGCTGGCAAAGCCAGCCACAGCATAGCCCAGGCGGGAATGCAGCTTGTGCATGAGGACCGGCGCATCTTCGGTTCTCTCAATGTTGAGGAGAATCTTGTCCTTGCCGGATTGACGGCTGAAAGCAAATGGCCGCTGGACCGTATTTATGAAATGTTTCCGCGGCTCAAGGAGCGGCGTGGCAGCCGCGGCACGGATCTGTCCGGCGGCGAGCAGCAGATGCTGGCGATCGGTCGGGCACTGATCCGCGATCCCAAGATCGTGCTGCTGGATGAGCCGTTCGAGGGGTTGGCCCCGGTTATCGTCCGCGATCTGATGAAGGCCTGCCGGCATCTCGCCGCGGAGGGGCAGACGATCGTTCTGGTGGAGCAGAATCTGGCGGCGACCCTGGCTCTGGCGCATCGCGTCTATATCATCAACAACGGCCACATCGTTCATGAAGGGCCGGCGTCCGAGATCAAGGCGCAGCCTGAGGTGCTCCAGCGCTATCTCGGCATCTGAGCGCCGCGCGACCAGACGCCGTCAAAGCGTGGCCCTGCATGGAAGCTTCGGCGGTACACCTGGTGCACGGCGTCACAGCTTGCCGCATAGCATCGCGAAGAATTCGGGGTCGATCGGGGCTCCGCGGATCGCGCCGCTTTCATCGACCAGCGCCCAGGCCCGGATCTCGTAGCCTGCGCCGATCCGTCTTGCGTTGCAATCGATCCCGTAATTGATGCGGAACCGGCGGTCGTTGATCCGGTCGACCGTTACGTCGATATCGAGCACGTCGTCATAGCGGGCCGGCTGCCTGAATTCGGCATGGGCATCGACAATCGGAGTGACCGCGCCAAATCGCTTGCGGACATCGCGCTGACTGAGCCCGCCGGCGCGCAGCAGGCGTTGGAACGAGCAATCGAACCAGTAGAAATAGTTCGGGTAGAAGACGATGCCCGCCTCGTCGCAGTCGCCCCACTCCACGGTGAATGTCGATTTGAACACCGGCTTCGGTCTCTCGCTCTGAATCGCTGTGCTCCCGCAGCCTAACGACAGCCGGCGGCGGCAGGGAAGCCCTGCCGGGGGTGGGGCCTTGCCGGGCGTTCGCGGGAATGACTATAGTCCCGCGATTTTGAGGGAACGAGATGCAGATCAAGAAGATCAACGACAGGCTGTTCGTCGGTAGCCAGCCGACAATCGCGGATTTTGGCGAGATCGCGGCTGCCGGGATAAAATCCGTCATCAACAACAGGCCGGATGGCGAGGAGCCGGAGCAGCCGAGCGCGCAGGCCGCGCAGCAGGCCGCTGCCGCGGCGGGACTGTCCTACACGCACCTGCCTGTGACGGGCGCTACCATTACGGAGGAGAACGCCCGGCGTTTCCATGATCTGGTGGAGAATTCGCAAGAGCCGGTGCTTGCCCATTGCCGGAGCGGCACCCGTTCGCTGACGCTGTTCGCGATTGGCGAGGTGCTTGCAGGGCGCATGCGCCCGAGCGAGGTTCGCGCGTTCGGGGCGAGCCATGGGTTCGATCTGTCCGGCGCGGAGCGATGGCTACAACAAAAAGGCTATGAGGCGTAGCACTCGCGCGTTACCGGACGGCGCGAACGGTGCCGCCGCAAGCCTCCTACTGCATCTTCTTGCTTGCGACGATGTGAGGGCATGCGCCCATAATCCGTCGCGTTGATAAAACAAGAATGCCGCCTTGGAGAC
>JBEBWH010000297.1:0-4411 GCA_040392305.1 Bradyrhizobium sp.
CTGCACCTCTTGATCGACAGCCGCACCGCCGCAACGGACTGAAGCGCGGTGCTATATCACGATCTCGACCGGCGTTGCCGGGCTCGCCTCCTCGCAGTCGCGCGCATCGTCCGCTTCCCACATCAGCATCGACAGCACGGCCGGCTCGTCGAGCGCGACCAGCGGCGAGTGCCACGCACCGGCGCGATAATGGATGATGATGTCGCCTCGCGCGACGAACGCCAGGGCCCGCGCGATGTCGGGCTGGCCGTTGCCATCGTCGGGCGCGACCGCAAGCAAAAGCCGCGCGCATCGGAGCGGAATGAATAGCTGCGACGTCAGCACATGCCGCTCGAGGCAAGCCAGCGCAAACGGCAGCGGCGACGGCTCGATCCGATACAGATCGAGCACCGGCCGCATCGCGGCCGCGTCATGTGCCAGATCCCCGATGCCGGGAATGCGCCGGCCGCGCCCCTGATTGACCGAGCGGCCGCCAGCGGCGGCGATCGCCACGAGCGAGCCATAGGGGGCGAACGCCTCCGCCGTCAGCGGTTGGGCACGCAGACGCCGGGGCGCTGTCGCGGCGACGCCCGTCATCTCAGAAATTGATGCCGAGCCATTGCTTGACCTGCTCGTGCAAGTCGCCGGCGAAGTCCGCGGGCTCGCCGGAAGCGGTGATTTCGCCGAGGCTCAGCACGTAAATCCGATGCGACATGGCGATCACGCGGCGCACGTTATGATCGACCAGCAAAATCGCCATCTGCTCGGACGCGAACAGGCGAATCCACTCGAACACCTCTTCGACGATCTTTGGCGCCAGACCGATCGATGGCTCGTCGATCAGGCACAGGCGCGGACGCATCAGCCACGCCTTGGCGAACTCCACCATCTTCTGCTGGCCGCCGGAGAGATCGCCCGCCTGCGCCCTAAGCTTGGCGCGCAGCGCCGGAAATTTCTCCAGCATCGCCTCGAAGCGGGCATCGACTTCGTCCCGGCGCGGAGTGCCGGTCGCGCGCGACAGACTCTCCAGCGGCAGGCGCAGGTTCTCCGTCACTGTCATGAACGGAAACAGGCTCGATTCCTGCGGGATGTACCAGATGCCGCGCGCGCTCAGCTTGTACGGCGGCAGGCCGGTGATGTCCTCGCCGTCATAGACGACGTGGCCGGCCTTGGGCGTGAGAAAGCCGCAGATCGCCTTCATCACGGTGGACTTGCCGGCGCCGTTGAGCCCGATCAGCCCGGTGATCGAACCGGCCTCGACGGTGAGGCTCAAATTGCGCAGCACGTCGATATCGACGCTGTAGCCGGCGGTGACTTGATCGAGGGTCAGCACCGCGCTCATGCCGCCTGCCCCCCGAGATAGGCTTCGATGACGCGCGGATCGTTAAGCACCTCGCGTGTCGAGGCGTCGATGATGATCGAGCCTGCGTTCATGCAGATGGCGCGCGGGCACAGTTCGACCACGACCGGCATATCGTGACTGACGAGAATGAAGGTCTGCCCCTTGTCGTGGCGCGAACGGATGAAAGCCCCCATGATCTCCTTCATGGTCGGATGCACCGCGGCGAACGGCTCGTCGAGCAGCGCGATACGGGGCGGCACCATGAAGCACACGCCGAATTCCAGAAGCTTCATCTGGCCGCCCGACAACTGCCCGGCGTCGAGCGCGCGCACCGCATCGAGCCGCAACTCGGTGATCAACGCATCGGCGCGATCGAGCGCCTCGTCGGCCGCAAGCCCGAGCGCCCGTCCCGCGACCAGCAGATTGTCGATCACATTCATGCGGCGGAACACGCGCGTGAGCTGGAACATGCGCATCACGCCGCGATGGGCGAGCTTCTCCGGCGTCAGACCATGGCAGGGCAAGCCGTCGAGCAGGATCTCGCCGCCATCCGACTCGGACAGTCCGCTCAGGATGTTGAGCAGCGTGGTCTTGCCGGACCCGTTGGGGCCGATCAGGCCGACCAGTTCGCCGCCCTCGATATCGAAGGAAACATGATCAACCGCGGTAAGACCACCGAACCGCTTGCTGACGCCGCGCACGGATAACAGGCTCATGGCCGCCTCCAGCGTTGCACGGCCGCCCTCGCCAAGCCCCACAGCCCGTCGCGGAAGAAGCGCGCGAAGATAACAACGAGCGCGGCGAATACGACAAGCTGATAGCCGCCGACATCGCGCAGCCATTCCGACACCACATAGACCAGAAACGCCGCGACCAGCGGCCCGACCAAAGTGCCCATGCCTCCGATCACCGCCATGCTGATGATCAACCCGGTCTGGCCGATCAGGCCGAGTTCGGGCGTCACCAGTTCGGCGAAATGCGCATAGAGCGCGCCGGCGAACCCCGAAGCCGCCGCCGAGATGGCGAAGGCCGCCGTCTTCCAGAACACGACGTCGACGCCGGCGCGGCGCGCCGCCACCTCGTCATCGCGGATCGCCTGCAGAAACAGGCCGGCCTTGGAGCGAAGCAGCATGTAGAACAGGATCAAGAGCACGACCAGCGCGCCAAGGAACAGATAGTACCAGCCGACGCGGCTGTTCAGCAGCCCGGCGACGCCGAGGCCGAGATCGCCGCGCGTGATGTCGATCGAGTTCGAGGCGACGAGGCGCATGATCTCGGCGAAACTCAGCGTGGTGAGCGCGAGATAGGGGCCGCCCAGGCGACGCACGGCCCGGCCAAGCAGGAGGCCGACCAGCCCGGACACGACGATGGCGGCGGCGATGCCGAGCAGCGGCGGCACGCCGAAATAGTGGTTCAGCAGCCCCGTCGTATAGGCGCCGATCATCGCGAAGGTGGCAGGCGCCAGCGAGAACTGCCCGGTATAGCCGGCGAGCAGATTCCAGCCGCCCGCCAGGATCGCGAAATACATCGAGACGATCAGCACGCCGAGCCAATAGGCATTGCCGACGCCAAGCGGAATCAGCGCCACGATCAGCATCGCAACCAGCGCGGCGCGAAACTCCACCGTGGTCTTGGTATTGGAGAGCTGCGCGCCGGCGGGACGGGCGGCAGGCGAAGATGATGCGGAAGATGCGGAGTGGACCATCAGACTTCCCGCCCCTTCTCGCCAAACAGGCCCTGCGGCCGGAACAGCAGAAACAGCATCAGCAGGATCAGGCCGAACGCATCGCGATACTGATATGACAGATACACCGCGCCGAAGCTTTCGATCACGCCGAGCGTCAGGCTGGCGATGATCGCGCCGGGCACCGAGCCCATGCCGCCGAGCACGACGATGATATAGGACTTGATCGCCGGGAAGATGCCGACATCGGGCGAGGCGTTGATGACCGGGGACAACAGCGCGCCCGCAAAGGCGGCGAGCCCGCCCGACAGCATGAAGACGATGGCGCTGGCCTTCGCCGTATCGATGCCGGCGAGCGAGGCGCCAAGCCGGTTCTGCGAGACCGCGCGGATCTGCTGGCCCCAGAACGACCATTTGATCAGAGCGGCGGTGATGACGATCACCGCGATGGCGATGCCGGCCGCCAGCAGCCGATGGCCGCTGATCAGCACCGGGCCGAGCACCACGCGGCTGGTCTCGACCAGCGGCGGGCCGCGATAGGCATAAGGCCCGATCACCTTGTCGACGAAGTTGATGAGGAACAGCGAGAGGCCGAAGGTGACGATCACCGCATATTCGTCACGCATCAGCCCCCATGAGGTGTAGCCGGCATAGAGCGGCCGCATCAGCGTCCGCTCCGTTAGCCAGCCCACCAGAGCGCCGAACACGAAGGCGAGCGGCAGCGCCACCCAGACGGGCACGCCGAGCACAAGCGCGATCAGCGTATAGGCATAGGCGCCAACCATGTAGAACTCGCCATGGGCGAAGTTCACGATCTTCAGAATGCCGAAGATCAACGACAGGCCAATGGCCATCAGGGCGTAGAACAGCCCTGTGATGAGGCCATTGACCGCAAGATCGACGTCGATGCCACTCATGGCTGCGGAACGGCTCGCGGATTACTTAGCGGGCTTCCACAGCTTCGCCTTGTCGATCGGCTGTCCCGGCTGCGACACCAGCGCCGAGTCGCCGACCTTCTGGTTGATCTCGGTCATCTGGAACGTCACATAGGGCACATCCAGCCACTGGTTGAAGGCGTAGCCTTTGTCCTTGGCGAAAGTGATCTCGCCACGCGTGCCAGTGTATTTGGTATCGCCGAGCGCCTTGATGATCGCCTCCGGCTCGGAGGATTTGGCGCGCTTGACCGCGTCGGCAATCAGGAAGATCGAGTCGGCGGCCTGAAACAGGAGACGGTTGGGCTCGTTCTTGGTCTTGGCCGTATAGGCATCGCCGACCTGCTTGCCGAGCGCCGGCTGCGCCATCTTCGGATGGTACAGCCCGAACACCAGCATGCCCTTGCCGGCTTCCTTCACGTTCTGCCAGAAGTCGGGATAGTCGGCGAGGCCGGAGCCGTCATAGAGCCAGGT
>JBEBWH010000298.1:0-4398 GCA_040392305.1 Bradyrhizobium sp.
GCACGATCAGATGGACATGCGGATGCGCCGTGTTCCAGTGATCGACCGCCACCCAATCGAGGCGCGTGCCGAGATCCTTTTCCATCTGGCCGACAAGATCGTCGGTGAAGGATCGGAGGTCGGACATATCCAGCGCGTCGTCAGGCGAGACGATGAACCGGAAATGATGCCGGTCATCACCGCAGCGCTCCGCGAAAGCGCGACCATCGGCATCCTCCGTTCCCGGCCCGAACAGCCTTGCCTTCTCTCCGTCTCGGGTCACGCCGTCACGGCGCAGATAATCAAGATGCGCCCCAAGCGGCGCCGACGACGCCATGTGGCGAACGACGCGCGCCTTGACGACGGCGCCGCGTGTACGGGAGGTGATGAGGCGGTTGGCCTGTACGCTGGCGCGCTGGCCGCGCCCGAAGCGGGAACGATTGCCGGATGTGACGCGACCGGATCGCGAGACGCCGCCTCCGGCCTTCTTCGCGGCGGCAAGTGCCTGCGCGATGAAGGGCCGGGTTTGCTGCGCACGGGTCGAGCGGATGCGCCCCGGACGGATGCGAAACTCGTGCTCATCGGACATGGCACATCCCCGCACGGTGCAAAACAGAGAAGAAAATCAGGAAGATGGACGCGAAGCACACGGTGCGCGATAACGCGGCACGGTGCGAAACGCGCCAGAAACATGAACAAAAACAACCGCCCGCCTGAGCCGCACCGTGCGCGCTTTTATCCTGCCATCTTTCGGTCGTGGTGCCTGCCGCCACCCTCTGCGCCCTCCATGACACGCCAGCGCCCGATGGGATGCGAATTGCGGTGCCGCTGCTCATGGCCGGTCCCCACCGGCATCGCGGGCGACGAACAGCCCCTCCGACTGCAAGGCGGTGAGTGCGTCCGGTGCCGCCGGGACGAGCGAAGGGGCATCGTCCGGCGTGCGGTCGGGGGACGCGGGATCGGCAGCGGAAGCGCCGATTTCACGCGCGACGAAGAGCGCCGCCTCGCGCCAGTCGGGCGGCGGAGCGACCGTCGAGCCGCTGCCGGAAGGCCGCTCGCCGAGCAGGATCGGCGTCAAAGCAGCGACATAGGCGCGCGTCTCGGCAGGCAGCGGACGAGCCGTCGCGCGGTATTCATCGTAGCGACCGGGACCGGCATTGTAGGCCGCGAGCATCGCGGCGACATTGCCGTAGCGATCCCACATCTCGCGTAGGTAGGCGGTGCCCGCGAGGATGTTGTCGCGCGGCTCGAAGGGGTCGCGGCCGAGAGCATGGCGGATGCGCAGCTCCGCCCAAGTCGAGGGCATGACCTGCATCAGCCCCATCGCGCCGGCAGACGATATGGCGTGCATATTGCCCGCGCTTTCGACCTGCATCACGGCGATGATCCATGCCGCCGGGATGCCGAACCGCTGCGAAGCCTCTTCGATATGGGCGCCGTGCGGATGCACGGCGACGGCACGACCCATCACGGCGATCTGCGCCAGGCCGGGCAGCGGGGCAATGGCTGTGACGAACAGGCCGGAAAGAAGAAGGAGGAGGATGCGGCGGCGGGCGCCACATCTCCCCGAGGCGGGACGGATGCAGGACGTGACCATGATCACTCCTGCTCGTCGCGCTTCTTTTGGCGGGTCCAGTGCAAGCCCCAGTCGCGGCCGTCTTCGTCCGACTGGAACAGGCGGGCGCGGATCGGCTGCTGGAAAACTGGATCGTCGAGAAGCACGGAGACGAACGGTCCCGCGCGCTCGCCGGAATGTTTCCAGCCTGCGCCGACTTCCGGCCCATACTCATCGCCGAGATGGATGCGATAGGCAGGCGCCTTGTCGGCGTCCGCATTTTCCGACGGCGTGAAGGTCAGCTCGACGTCCAGCGAGAGCGTGCGGAGTCGCCCGGAATAGCCGGACGGGGTGCGGGTAAACTGGCCGATCTGTGCCATGGAAGGCTCCTTTCCTATGCGGTGGAGAAGACGCGGGACGGCTCAACGGCCCCGCTCTGGACGCGCTGTCACCGCATCGGCGCGCGCCAGACAAAGCGGCCCTCGCCGTCTTCGTCGGTGAAAAGCGGGATCGCGTGGCCGATCACCGCCGAGGCGGGGAACGGGCCGAAATAGCGGCCGTCGAGGCTGTCGCCGACGTCCGGGTTCATCAGGAACACTTCGCCCTCGGCGATGACGCGACAGCCCTGCCAGACCGGCAGGTCTCGGCCGAAGCTGTCGTGGTCGCGCGCCTCGCCGAGCGGAACGCCGTCGACGATAATGGCGCGGCCATCGCGGCACAGGCGCTGTCCGGGCAGGCCGAGAACGTGCTTCAGAAGCGGCACGTCGCGTGCGACGTAGCCGCGCTCGACCATAAACGAGGCGAAGGGTTCGGGTGGGATGACGGCGACCAGATCGGGCACCGCGATCCGGTCGTCGGGTGCGACAGTATAGAACCCGATCGGCACGCTGGCCGATGCGTTCCAGACCAGCCTTGGCGCAGTCGGAACGAATCCGGCAAAGGCGATCCCGAGCGTGGCAACCGTCGTCACCATGACATAGCGAAAGCGCGTCATGGGGCGATCTCCCGCCGCCAGAGCCATGCCTGATGACGCTCCGCGGTGTAGGGACGCGGCGCTTCGCCTGCGTTTATCCAGTGGGAGACGTGCCGCCAATGATCGGGATCGACTTGGGCCGGATCGACACCTATGGCCTCGATCCCGTCGACATGGCGAAGGACAGCCTCGACCTTCGGCCAGCCTTCGATCTTCAGCAGGATTTCGCCGCCTGGACGGACGAAGGGCAGCGTCTGATAGGACTGGCCCGGCGCAACCGCGCGCAGGATGTCGAGGCGCGAAATGATCGTGCCGTGGTCGTTCGCCGCCCAGCGGACGAACGCAAACACCGTGCCGGGATGGAAGAATACAACACGCCGGTTGCGATCGAGGATCTGCTCACCAGTCGCATGGCCGAATCTGATCCAGTATTCGGTCTTGCCTTCCACCCAGGTCAGTTCCGCGCGGGTCAGATCGCCGTCATGGGCGTCGATGCCGATCATGGGCGGTCTCCCCCTATGTCGGGAAACTCGCGCGCCAGCAGGTCGCGCAGCATGTCGGCGACGGTGATGCCGCGCTGGAAGGCCGCGATCTTGATGCGGCCGCGCAGCGCCGGCGTGATGTCCACGGTCAGCCGCGCCGAATAGGCGTCGGCGGTATCCGTGCGCGGCGGCGGCGCGTCGCCGGCCTTGATCCAGCTATCGGGATCGGCCGGGCGCGTGGCGAAGCCGCGCTTGTCCGTGCCGGACGTCATGACGGGCCTCCGTCATGGAATGGCAAGACGGCAGCGATGCGGTCACGGGCGCGGTCGGCCATCGTCGGGTCGATCTCGCAGCCGATATAGCGACGGCCGGAGAGCCGGCAGGCTTCGCCGCCGGAACCCGAACCGGCGAACCAGTCGCCGACCAGGCCGCCTTCCGGGCAGCTCGTGCGGATGAGGATTTCGAGAAGGGCGGATGGCTTCTCGGTCGGGTGGATGGCGCGGCCGTGGCAGTTGCGCAGGTAGATGACCGAGCGCATGAGGCGCGGCCCGCCGTCATGGCTGACATAATGGCCGGCGTCGATCTGGCCGGTATGGGGCGGGCGCTGCTTGCGCCGCACCGTGCGGGCCGTCGCGTCGGGCGTGGTCTGGACATCGTTGTAGATGTCACGCCAAGCGGTCTCGGCGGGATAGAACTGGACGGCCAGTTCATGCACCCGCTTGAAGCGGTCGGCATGAAAGCCGGTGCCGTTCTGCTTTTCCCAGACGATCTCCTGCGCGATCCGCAAGCCGGCGTCAGTGAAGCGGTCGGCGGTCGCCATGAAGCTGCGCAGCGAGCCGAAGACCCAGAGCGAGCCGGTCGGCCTGAGGGCGGCGCGCGCCAGCACGACCCAGCCCTCGACGCGCCGATCCCAGGCGAGCGAAGTGTCGCCATAGGGCGGATCGGCGATGATCATGTCGTAGGGTGCGTGCCAGGGCATTTCTTCGCGGCAGTCGCCGGTAAGGATCGTCATGCCGATACCCTCCCGATCCCCAGCAGGCCGATCTCGGCGGCCAGGGCGGCAATCTCGCGCGCGGCGGGTGATCGGCGCCCGATCTCGCGGACGAGCCGCCCGGTCTGCGCGGCGTCGGCGAAGACGACGCGCTGGCCGATGGCGCTGGTGAGCACGGGAGGATCGTGGTCCGCCAGCGTCTCGGCGGTCTCGCGGGCGATGACGGTGCGGGCACCGCAGCGGTTGAGCACGAAGCGGGCAACGAGCTGGGGCCGGTAGATGCGCGCCTCCGCCAGGAGGGCGAGCATCTCCGCCGAAGCCCAGCCGTCGAACGGCGATGGCTGCACCGGGATCAGCACGAGATCGGCGGCGAGCAGCGCGGAGCGCATGAGGCCGGCGACGCGCGGTGGCCCGTCGA
>JBEBWH010000299.1:0-4397 GCA_040392305.1 Bradyrhizobium sp.
GCCCATGCGGTCGAGCACGGTCGGGTCCTGCTGCAGCGCCGGCAGATATTCATTGTAGATGATCGACGGCGGCACGTTCCAGGTCGGATTGACCGTGATGAATTTCATCGCGTCGGTCAGCAGCGGGGTCGCGTGCTTGCCCGGCTTGCCGACCACGACCTTGGTCTTCCAGATCGTGGCGTCGCCCTGTTTGAGCCTCAGGGTGAAGTCCGGAATGTTGAGCACGACATAGGCATTGCCGAGCGCAGGCTCGCCGAGATTGCGCGGCAGCCAGCGCCAGCGCTCCATGTTGACGAGGATGGTGTCGATCTGGTTGCCGCGGCGCGGACCGTTGATGACGTCCAACGTCCGGTTGCCGAGTACGCCGTCGGCGGCGAGCCCGTTCTCGCGCTGGAATTTGCGCACGGCCTCGGCGACATCGGCGTCATAGCGCTGGTCGTTGGCGTCACCCGCAGCGCCGAGCCGGGCGCGGATCGACGGAACGCGGGAATCCTCCATTTCCTTGCCGGCGATGTAGCGCAGCAGCGGTCCCTCGCTGATCCGGACGCGGGGAGCGTCGGTCTTGCCGCGCAGTTCGGCGAGCTTGGCCTTGAGGTCGCGATAGCCGGTCTCCGGCGGATTGTACTGGTCGAGCGCATCGCCGGCCTTCGCTGCCGACGTCACGCGGGTCAGGATTTCGGACGGCTCCGGCGGATGCGGCGGATAGAGGATATCGCCGCCGACCTGCGAGAAATGCATGCGGCCGCTCTGGGCGTGACGGGCGTAGTCGAGCACGCTCCCGGTCAGGCGGAACTCGGCTTCGGCCAGCGCCTCGGGCGAGGTGGCGGCGGCAAAGTCCGGTGCCGGATAGTCGTCGGGGTTGAGACCGTCCGCATCTGCGTTTTTCAGCCGGGCGATAACGTCCTTGGCGCGCGCCGTGGCGGCTCCGCCCTCGCTCCAGACCGGGGCGAAATCGCGCGCCTTGTAGAAGGCCTCGACAGCGGCGCGATCGGCCTTGCGGTCGAAATAGCGGCTGGCTTTGGTCGCGAGCAGGTCGCGCAGCCGGTCGGCGACTGGCTGATCGGCGGGCGGCACGGCGCTGGCGGCCTTGGTAGGCTCGGGCGCGGCCTCCCTGGCTGTTTCGGCCGGCGCGTCCCTCGCCGGTTCGGTGACGGTCGCGGGCGCAGCCTTCGCCGTATCGCCGCCAGCCGGCGAGGTTTCGGCCGGCGGGGTCGATGCGGTCGTGGCCGGGGCTGCGTCGGAGGGGTCGAGCTTGAAATCGGCGGCGGTCGGCGGCGGCACATTGGCCGGCTCGGGAACCGGGATGGCGGCGTCGATCGCGCGCTCTTCGGCCGTGCGGGTTCCAGCCTGGGCCAGTGCGGCCGAGCTGCTCACCGTCAGAAAGGTCGCGGCGACGGCCAGCAGCAGGCGGTCACGTCGGGAGGAAGTCTTGGCATGGCCACGCATCATTTTCTAACCCTTCGGTGAAGCTGCTCGGAACGCCGGGCAGTCCATCATGGATCCGTTATGGTTTTACCAACACGAATGGCTGGTCGGTCGAAAAGCCAATCGGCCAGAGTGGGAAATGGTTCCAACCGAGGCCGGACTCGCGTCCAATCCACGTCTTCATGCGCGAACCGGATAGGGCTTGCGCCCAACGGCGGCGGGATCGGCATCCGCGCCACGACGCACCGACACGCGCAACGATACACATCGCCAACCTGACGGGCCAGCATCGTCGGCCCGTTTCACAATAAACCCGCCGACTGACGCCCCTCGGCAACAGTCGCCAGCTTTTGAGCGGATTTGTTGCTGAGTCTCCTGCGGCTCGCCATGGTTCAAGCCGCAGTCAAATTGTCGCGGGAATCAGACGCCGGAATCGTTGTCCGCACCATTCTCGCCGGGCGCCATGGCCTGTTCGAGCTTGCGATAGAGTGTCGAGCGGCCGATCTTGAGCCGTCGCGCCACTTCAGACATCTGGCCGCGATAGTGCGAGATGGCGAAGCGGATGATCTCGTTTTCAAGATCGTCCAGCGGGCGCATTTCGTTCGCGTCGGTCAGCATCGCCAGCGTGCCGGGAGCGGGAAGGGGAGTGACGGGACTATCGAGACCTGAGGCGGGCTCCTGCGGTGCGGTCATCGCGGGCGCGAGCGTCAGCGCCTGCGACGAGGTGTCGGCGGGATCGATGAAAACCGGGCCGCTGGCGGGGAAATCATCCACATCGAGTTCGTCACCATCGCTCATGACCACGGCGCGATAGACCGCGTTCTCGAGCTGGCGCACATTGCCCGGCCAGTGCGCCTGCGTCAGCATCGCCACCGCGGCGGCGCTGATGCCGGTGATGGTGCGTTTTTCCTCGGCGCAGATTCGGGTCAGGAAATGCCGCAACAGGTGGGGAATGTCGTCCCGCCGTGCGCGCAGCGGCGGCACGGTCAGCGGCAGCACGTGCAGACGGTAGAACAGATCTTCCCGAAACAGCCCCGCCTTGACGCAATCGAGCAGGTTGCGGTTGGTCGCGGAAATGATCCGGACATCGACCTTGACCGGCTTGCGACCGCCGACCGGTTCGACCTCGCCTTGCTGAAGCGCGCGCAGCAGCTTGACTTGCGCGGCCAGCGGCAGTTCGCTCACCTCGTCGAGAAACAGTGTGCCGGTCGAGGCTTCGACGAATTTGCCGAGGTGGCGTTCGGTCGCGCCGGTGAAGGCGCCTTTCTCATGGCCGAACAGGATCGACTCGACCAGATTGTCGGGAATGGCACCGCAGTTGACGGCGACGAAAGGCTTGGTGTTGCGCTCGCTGGAGCCGTGGATGGCGCGCGCCACCAGCTCCTTGCCGACGCCGGATTCGCCTTCGATCAGCACCGGAATGGTCGCCGCCGCCGCTTTGCGCGCCGCGCCCAACACCTTTTCCATGGCCTCGCTGCGGGTGATCACGTCGCTGAAGGTCAGGCGGCCGTCGCGGCGGTGGCGGATGCGGCGCAGCTCGTTCTTGAGCGCACTGGCGTCGAGCGCGTTGCGCAGGCAGACCTGAAGCCGCTCGAACCCGACGGGTTTGACGACAAAATCATGAGCGCCGGCGCGCATCGCCGATACGACGTTGTCGAGGCCGCCATGGGCGGTCTGCACGATGACGGGGACGCCGATATTGTCGTCGCGCATCTTCGCCAGCACGCCCATGCCGTCGAGGCCGGGCATGACGAGGTCGAGCAGTATGGCGTCGATGGTCTGTTCGGCCAGTGCCGCCAGCGCCGCATCGCCGCTCTCCACCACGACGGATTCATAGCCGCAGCGCTGCACCATGGCCTCGACCAGCCGCCGCTGCACGACGTCGTCGTCGGCGATCAAAATGCGTGGTGCCATCCGTCTGCTCCTGTCCCGATTTGACGCAATGTCGCCGCAGAAGCTTAAGGGGTTGTTAAGAGCCGGCCTGCGCTCGGGCCGGTCTCGGATCGCCGGTCGCGCCGGTTGATCCCGGCATTGCTCCCGCCTTATGGTGAACCGTCGGCGGCGCGCGCGCTGCCGCTGTCGGTGATCTCCCAGCGGAGCGAACAGGTTGCTCCCTCGAACAGGATCGTTGCTGCCTCATGCCCGCCAAAACCGCCCGTAGCCGTGCCGCGTCGAAACCTGCTGCCCGCAAGGCGGCCGCCCAAAAGCCTCCCGCTCGGAAACCGGCCGCGAAGCGGAACGAGACAGCGCTGCCGGAGTGGAATCTGGCCGATCTGTATGCATCGATCACCGCCCCGGAGGTCTGGCAGGATCTCGACAGGCTCGACGCCGATTGCGTCGCCTTCGAGACGGAATACCAGGGTAAGCTGGCGGAAGGCAGCGCAGGCGAGGGCGGCGGGGCCTGGCTTGCGGAGGCTGTGCGGCGCTATGAGGCGATCGACGATCTCGCCGGCCGGCTGATCTCGTTCGCGGGGCTGGTGCATGCCGGCGACAGCGTCGATCCGGACATCTCCAAATTCTATGGCGACGTGTCGGAGCGCCTGACGACGGCTTCCACCCATCTGCTGTTCTTCACGCTGGAACTCAACCGCACCGACGATGCGGCGCTGGAGCGGGCGCTGCAGACGCCGGCGCTGGCCCACTACCGGCCCTGGATCGAGGACATCCGCAAGGACAAGCCCTATCAGCTCGAGGATCGCGTCGAGCAGTTGTTCCACGAAAAATCGGTCAGCGGCTATGCCGCCTGGAACAGGCTGTTCGACCAGACCATTTCGGCGCTGCGGTTCAAGGTTGCCGGCAAGGAGCTGGCGATCGAGCCGACGCTGACGCTGTTGCAGGACCGCGACCCGGCCCGGCGGCGGGCCGCCGCCGAGGCGCTGGCGAAGACCTTCAAGGCGAACGAGCGCACTTTCTCGCTGATCACCAACACGCTGGCCAAGGACAAGGAGATTTCCGACCGCTGGCGCGGCTTC
>JBEBWH010000300.1:0-4396 GCA_040392305.1 Bradyrhizobium sp.
AACTACGCTTTTCCGGGTTGTCATGGTCTTCGGCTCGCTTTGCGCAGATCAAGCCTATGCTGACTGGAACTCGCCACACCCCCCTGAACAGGGGGGATAAAGCCGCGCCCCTTTCCACTAGCGTCCTCCCTGTCCGCGCCAGCAGGCCGGAATCAATGCAGCACAGCCAAAGTAGAGGAGACATCGATGAGACAGCAGATCGCAGCCGACAACAGCGCCGCCAGGGCGTTCGTCATGCTTAATGCCCAGCGGGTGGATCAGGAGGCCGCCAGGAACGAGGATCAGGGTCATTACGATCCGGAGACGCAGACCTGGGTGGGGTCGGTCTACGCGCAGAGCAGCACGTACAGCACGCATCAGACCGCCGGCGGCGCGACCAGCAACGACACGACCCACCGCCGGGACGACTAGATCGACGGACGCCCGAATAAATCCGGGATTCCGCTCTATCTATTTATTTTGTATTTTTGCTACGCCAGACAATCCCGTCCGACTGCAAAAATGCTCTAGCACCACTCGCCGCCGCGCCGACCCTTTCCGGCGCGGCGGCGGCGGCCTTCGAGGAGTTGCGATGCAGAACGAACGGAAGATCTTCATTCTGACCGAGAAGCTCGATACCCATGCCGACGCGGTCATCGGCGAGTTGAACCGGCGGGGAAAGCCGTTCTTCCGCCTCAACACCAATGATTTCCACACCGAATATGAGGTCGCGCTCCGCTCGGACGATGGCGCCATCCGGTTCGACGACCTATGGGGACGGTCGATCGTCTTTCCCGACCAGGTGCATGCAAGCTGGTACAGGAAGCCCAAGGATACAAACAACCCACCGGGCGTCAGCGAACGGGGCGTGGCCGAGACCATCCAGAACGAAACGCTGGAAATGCTCAACTATCTGAGCGCCATGCGCGACAGGCCCTGGTACAATCATCCTGAAAGCAACCGGGTCGCGCAGCGCAAGTTCCCGCAGATCCGCCTGGCGCGCGAACTGGGCCTGCGGGTGCCGCGTACGCTGATCACCAACGATCCCGGGGAGGCAAGGCGCTTTGCCGCCGAAGCGCCGGGCGACCTTCTTTGCAAGGCGATGAAGGAAGCCGGATATTCGCTCGAGCACGAATCCTATTTTATTTTCTCGCGCCGCGTGACGAAGCCTGAACTGCTGGCCAATGCCGACCTGATCAAGCTCTGTCCGACCCTCATCCAGGAATATGTCGACAAGGCCTATGAACTGCGGGTCACCATCATGGGCGACGCCGTATTCGCCTGCCGTCTCGACAGCCAGACGGAGGAAGCGGCAAGGACCGACTGGCGCCGGGTCTCTCCCGACAGGATCGCACACCGGATGGTGACGCTGGACGAACGCGTGGAGGCGGCGCTGAAGCAGATGCTGCGCCGGCTGGAGCTGCGCTTCGGAGCATTCGATCTGATCGTCACGCCGCAGAACGAGGTCGTGTTTCTCGAACTCAACCCCAACGGGCAATGGTACTGGATCGAGCTTATCACGGGCGCGCCGATGGTATCGGCCATGGCCGACCTGCTGTCCTGAACGCATGACGGCCTGGGACGCACTGGTTCGGGGACAACTCGGCGGCGGTCCGGCTGCCCTGTTTCGCCTCTGCGCGGACGCGCTTCGCACCGAGTGGCGGTTTTTCGTGCCGCTGATCGTGGCGTCGCTGCTGGCGGGTTCGTTCGCGGCGTTGCCGCCGCTTATCATCGCCCATCTCGTCGATGCGGCCGTTGCCGGCAGCTCCATCGGCAACCTGACGCTTGACGCATTGGGCGTCACCGCCGCCTTTGCCGCGGTCGCGTTGGCCGACGCCGGCCTCACCTGGTTCAGGCACCGCTACGCTATTGCCGCGCAGATCAGGCTGCGCGGCCGCATCGTGCCGCAACTGTTCGATTCCAGCTTGCGCCAGCCGGTGACCCGGCTGCGCGAGAACGGTCGTGCGTCGATGATCCGCTCCTTCGATGATCTCGACGAGACAATCGCCTTCCTTACCGCCACCCTGCCGGAATTCTTCGGCAGCGCGGTGCTGACAGCGAGCTATGCTGCGCTGCTCGCCTTCGTCAATCCGCTGCTTGCCGCGATCTCGCTGGTCGCCATGCTGCTGGCCTTTCTGACCACGGCGCTGCTCGCGAAACGCAGTCACCGGGCCTTCGCCGCCTGGCTGGCCGACCGCGACCGCGCCTTCACGCTGATCGTCGAGGCGTTCGTCGCCCTGCTGACGATCAAGACGATGAATGCGCATCGGGCCGTGACCGCGCGCTTCCTGAACAGGCTGGAGACGGAGAACGAGGCGCTCGCCACCCTGCGGCGGGCGACGGCGGCGGCGGAAACGGCAAGCCGGGCGTGGATGGGCATCACACCGGGCATGGTGGTGCTGTTCGGGCTCTGGCAGGTCGGCAACGGCGCGATGACCATCGGCGATCTGGTGCTGTTCCTTTCCGTGACCGCTTCGCTTGCCGCGCCCGTGGCGAGCCTCTGCCTACAATGGGAAGCTGCGCAGCGACTGCTCGCGGCGATCGGGCGCATCTCGCAATTGCGGGCCGGCGAACCGGAGGATCTGGACGTCGGCGACATCCCGGACTGGCATCCGGGCCGGGAAATCGAACTGGACGGGGTCGGTCATCGCTATGCCGGTGCCACCGGCCATGCGCTGGAGAAGGTGGGGCTGAAACTGGCGGAGGGAGACCATGTTGCCGTTACCGGCCGTTCCGGCGGCGGCAAGACCACCCTCGCCTATATTCTCGCCCGCGTGATCGAGCCGTCCGAGGGCCGGCTGCTGGATTCGGGCGTCGCGGCCAGCAAGATCGGCCTGTCGACTTATCGGCGGCGCGTGCTCATGCTGCCGCACGAGACGCATATCTTCACGACCAGCATCGCCATGAACATCGCGCTGTGGGAAACTGCCTGCTCATTGGAGGATATCCGGGCGGCGGCAGAAGCCGCCGGGTTGTCGGAAGTCGTGGACGGGCTTCCCGATGGCTACGAGACACGCCTTTCCGCCGATGGCGAGCCGCTTTCCGCCGGCCAGATCCAGCGGCTCGGCATCGCCCGCGCGCTGCTGCGGCATCCGGATATCCTCGTTCTCGACGAAGCCACCTCGTCGCTCGACCCTGAGACGGAGGCCCGCGTGATGAAGGGCATAAGGTCCGTCATGCGCGGAAAGACGCTGGTGATGGTAACGCACCGCGAAGAACTGGCTGCAAGCCTTCCGCGGCGTATCCACGTCTGCGACGGCCGCGTGTTTCCAGTCGCGCAGGACCGGGCCTGCCTCCACCGGCTTGCCGAAGGCTGAGGCAGTCTTCGCGTTCCGGGTTGTCACCATTCCACCCAGTCAGGTGGTGGATTGACGCTGTGCAGGGTCGTGGGGTCCAGCAGTCGAGGGCCACCGGAATGAATGACCGGCCAGAGCATCGGCAGGTAGATCGCGGCGAGCGCCATGAAAGCCAGGGCGGCGAAATGTATCCGACCCTGGGCGATCATCATCCCCGCGCCGCCCAGAATGATGACAACGACGCTTGGCAAAGCGCCGCGTGCTGGTTGGCGACGCCAGCTTTGTCCAACTGCGCCTTCATGGATAGAACCGCATCCTTGGTCGGTTCAAGAACAGCGTCGAGCCGACGAATGACTGTCATCGGCAGGATAACGTCGCGATACTTACCTCGAACATACACATCGCGCAGAACATCGTCCGCGATGCTCCAGATAAAATTACTGACGTTCAAATCGCTCACTCGTTTCCCCTCAAATCTTCTTTTGCGCAGCTTTTTTCTGCAGATCGATCCAACCGTCGAGGTCCGATCTCTTGAAGCGCCATGCGCCAGCCACTTTGAATCCCGGCAGGTCACCGCGCTTGGCGAGCCGATAAACCGTCTTTTCGTCGACGTTCAGGTAGCCAGCCACATCTCGCACGGTCATGGCTTGGTCAGCCGCATCCGCCATCATATCGCCCTCTTTTTTTTGACCATATCAGGGTAAACTGGGGCAAGCCAGTCCAATGCTCGCTGCGGCTGATCGCGGGCCATGCTTCTAGCGCGCCCATCAGAGGTGTGAAGAACTGCTTTGTCGGACGGCATGGTCAGAGCGGGGGCCGCGTGGTCTGCCTCGACCAACACTTCAACGAGGTGCTGGGAAGATTTCCTCGCGCTGGCGGGATGACCGGATGGCGGAAGAGAAGCATGCAGCCGCGGAGGATCGATCGAGCCATCTGGTGGCCGTTCGCCAGTGGGTAACGGTTGATGGTACGGGCGGGCGGAGCGTCTCTTCTTGCTACAGACCGAGTGTCTGACGGTCGTTGATGCGCAGATTTCTGCGGCGATCCCGTGCCGAAACCATCGACACGGGAGAGAGTTCGGTATTTGTTACACTTCCTCCGCCAAACCGTGTTGAAATGAC
>JBEBWH010000301.1:0-4389 GCA_040392305.1 Bradyrhizobium sp.
AAGGGAAATAGGTCATCACCGTGCCGGGCGTGCCGGCCTCGTCGGCGTAATAGAGGTGGTAGACGTCCGGCGCGTCGAAGTTCACCGTCTTCTTGACGCGGCGCAGACCGAGCGCGTGGGTGAAGAAGGCGTTGTTCTCGTTGGCGTCGCGGGCGAGCGAGGTGACGTGGTGGAGACCGTCGATCTGGTCGAGCATGGTTGCCGTTCCCTGTTCCATCTGCCGCGCTGGAGGCGGCGTTCGGCCAGAATGTCGGTCAAGACCGGCCCTAGTTAAAGATGCCGTTCGGGCAAAGGTTCGTTCTTTATAAGTGAACGATAAACTGCGCATCGTTCAACGAAAAAGGCCCGCGACGGGCGCGGGCCTTTTCGGAAGCGGCTTCCTAGCGAATGATGAGAAGCTGCTGGTCGCGGGTGTCGGCGAAGGTCGACTCGTCATACTCGGGCTGCGCCTCGAGCTGCTCCTTGGTCAGCGGCGTATAGAGGTGCGTCTTGCCGTCGCCGTCGCGCATGAAGGCGAGGTTGTCGAAGCCGATCGCCACTTCCTTGGCGCCGATGCCGAGGAAGCCGCCGACATCGACGATCACGGCATCGACCTGGCTGTCATCCGACAGGATCACGTCGCCGATTTCGCCGACGTTCTCGTCATTGGCGCCATAGACGGTGGTGCCGACCAGATCCTCGGCCCGCATCTGCTCCATCGGCACCTCGGTCATGGTCGAGCGGTCGATGGCCGACGTGCTGGTGTCGTCGGTGCCGGTCGCCGCCGGGGGCGTCGTATCGGTCTGGGCGGTGTCGCCGGTCGTCGCGCCGGGGGTCGTGGCGTCAGGCGTGGTGGTGTCGGTCGCCGTATCGCCCGTGGTGTCGGTTGCGGCGCCGGGCGCGGGCATCGGCGCGGTCGCGGTCGTGTCGCCGGCGGCGTCATCTGCCGTATCATCCGCCGCAGCCTGGGCATCGGCCGCCTGTTTCGCGGCGTCGAGCTCGTCAGCGGTCGCCGGGGTGGTGTTGCCGACCTGCGCGTCGGCCGGCATCGGACGATAGGCGGCGATGTCGAAGTCGGGCAACGCCTTCAGCGCCTCGGGCGTGGTCTCGACGACGAGATAGCGATTGCCCTCGCGCTCGGTCCACTGGACGAGGTCATATTCGATAGCGACGTCCTTCTTGCCGATACCGAGGAAGCCGCCGACGCCGATCACGACGGCCTCGGCCGCACCTTCGGGCGACAGCACGATGTCGCTGATGCTGCCGATGTTCTCACCGTCGTCACCGGCGCTGGAATAGACGGTCTGGCCGATGATGTCGGAGGCGAGATGGCCGTCGGCATGGATCACCTGCGGGGCGGCCTGCTCGGCCGGGGCCGTCGGCGCAGGCGCGGTCTGGGCATAGGCGGCGCCGGTGGCGACGAAGGCTGCCACGGCGGTGCTGGCCAGGAGCTTGCGGATCATGATAGTCTCTCCTTGTGCATTGTTCCTTTGCATGGCGCATCCCTGCCGGACTTTTCGCGAGGCGAGGCGGGGATGCGCCCTTCACGCGGTCTCAACGTGACGGCGGGCGCGAAGGTTCCCTCGACCAAACCCCGACCAAACCCTACCTGTGCGCGGAACCCGGACGGGGCGAGCGCATTCCCACGGGAAGCGCGGCGGTTTTCGCCTCGCAATTCCCGGCGGCCCTGCCGGGCCGCTTGCGGAGGCTGCTGTTGCGATGCGCTTTCACGTCGTTCTGAACAGGGAAGGCGGCACATTGCGCCGCCGCGACCTCGACGCCCTCGCCGCGTCCGTAACCCGGGTGCTGGAGGACGCCGGCCATTCGGTGGCGATATGCGTGGTCGGGGGCGCTGAAGTCGAGGCCGCGCTCGACGCGGCGGCGGCCGGGGACGGCGACGTCGTCATGGTCGGCGGCGGCGACGGCACGGTCTCGGCCGCCGCGGCGCGGCTTGCCGGCGGCGAGAAGGCGCTGGCCGTGCTGCCGGCCGGCACGATGAACCTGTTCGCGCGCAGTCTCGCCATCCCGCTCGATCTCGATCGGGCGGTCGCGGCTTTCGCGACCGGCCGGGTGCGGGCGGTCGATGTGGCCGAGGCCGACGGCCGCGTCTTCGTCCACCAGTTCTCGGTCGGGCTGCACACCAAGCTGATAAGGCTGCGCGAGCGCGCGCGCTTCGGCTCGCGCTACGGCAAGATGCTGGCCTCGCTGCGCGCGGGGCTCGGTGCCTTCCTGCGCCCGCCGCGGCTGGCGGCTGCGCTGGCGATCGACGGGCGCGAGGTCACGGTGCGGGCCTCGGGCATCAGCGTCACCTGCAACCTGCTGGCTGAGGGCCGGCGGCTGCCCTATGCCGAGCGGCCCGACGGCGGGGCGCTCGGCGTTTATGTCACGCGGGCGCGGCGGCGGCGCGATCTCGCCCGGCTCGCGCTCGGCGCGCTGCTCGGGCGCTGGCGGCGCAACGCTGCGGTCGATGTCTATTCGGCGCGTGAGGTGGAGTTGCGCCTGCTCGCCCATCATCGCCGCTTCGGCTGCGCCATGGATGGGGAGCTTGCGGAACTGGCGACGATCACGCGCCTGCGCATCCGGCCGGGCGCGCTGAAGGTGCTGGTGCCGGGGAAAGCGGAATGATCAGCCGCGATCCTCGTCGGGGCGGCGCGGGGCGTTCTCTCGCAGCACGCCGTAGGCGAGCGCGGCGGCGACCGGGAAGATCAGGGCGAGACCGCGGGCGCGGGAAGCGAGAAGCGTGGGCAGCAGCGCCACGGCGGCGGCGCTCGCCACGGTCCGCGCCTCCTCGCGCCGGCGCTTGGCCTCGTGCCGCGCGCGCGCCCGCGCGCCGATCTTCTTGACCGCCAGGACAAGCAGGGCGAGCAGGATGAAGCCGCCGCCGAACCATAGCGCCGCCTCGACCGTTCCCAGCTCGCGCGCCGCGACGACGAAGCCGGCGGCGAGCAGGAAGAAGATGCCGATGCACAGGAAAAGCCCCGCCACCACGTAGAGAAGCGCGGCGCGGCGCGCCCTTGCGACCGCGTCGGAGGCTTCCCCCGAAACGATCGCGGCGATGACGGAGACGAGCGCCTGCACGAACTACCCCCTTGTTTCGGTGCAATTCCGGGCGGAAAAGCGCTTCACGCTTTTCCCGGAATTGCTCTAGAGCGGCGGACGTCCGGACAAATCCGGGCTGCCGCTCTATCCGGTTGTTTCAGCCGCATTGATGCGACGCCAAAGTGATTCCGCTTGGCTGCAAAATGCTCTAGCGGCGCGACAGCAGCGCGAAGAAGAAGCCGATGCCGGCGGCGATGGCGAGCGAGGTCAGCGGCTTCTCGCGCACGGCGTCGGTGACCTGGCGCTCGATGTCGCCGGCATTGGACTTCAGCGCGTCGACGGCTTCCTCGCCGCGGGCGCGCAGCTGCTCGGCGCCTTCGGTCGCCGCGCGGCGTGCCGCCGACAGCGTGTGTCCGCCGGTCCTGGCCAGCTGGTCGGTAAGGCGCGCGACATCCTCGCGCAGCTGCGCCAGTTCGGCCTCGAGATCGGTCGGAATCGCCTTCGCCTCGTCCTTGCCGGGCTTTGCCGTCGGTGCTGTCGCCATGTCCGTGAACTCCTGTTGGTGGTGGGTCGAACCCTTCAACGCGCCGGGCCGCAACGGGTTCCGGCCGGGCCGGGGCGGGTCGGGAAGCGGGTCAGGCGGCGTCCGATCCCATCACCTGCGAGGAGATGGGGTCGGGGCCGTAGTCGCCCTCGCCGGAGATCTGCAGCATCTCCTGAAGGCGGCTGCGGGCGCGGCTGACGCGGCTCTTGATCGTACCGACCGCGCAGTTGCAGATTTCCGCCGCCTCCTCGTAAGAGAAGCCGGAGGCGCCGATCAGGATGATCGCCTCGCGCTGATCCTCCGGCAGCGTCTCGAGCGCGGCGCGGAAGTCGCCCAGGTCCATGGCGCCGTGCTGGCCCGGATGGACGGCGACGCGGGCGGTGATGGCGCCGTCGCTGTCTTGGACCTCGCGCCCGCGCTTGCGCATCTGCGAGTAGAACTCGTTGCGCAGGATGGTGAACACCCATGCCTTGAGATTGGTGCCCGGCTGGAACGACGCCTGCTTGTCCCACGCCTTCACCAGCGTCTCCTGCACCAGATCGTCGGCCCTGTCGGCATTCTGCGACAGCGATATGGCGAAGGCACGCAGGCTGGGGATGGCGTCGAGCAGGTCCTGCCTGAAGGTAGAACGATCGTCCATCTAAACTCCCCGCATGCTGAAACTCATTCGCGATCCGCGACGCCGGCCGACGCCGGCACGGGCGTGCCCTCGCGCTCTTCCAGCTGCCGCAGCAGATCCTGGAACCTGTCAGGCACCGCTTCCGAGATGAGTTCGTCGTAATACTGCTTGAGCTTGCGCCCGACCTCGGTGTTGGTCCCGAGAGGGT
>JBEBWH010000302.1:0-4362 GCA_040392305.1 Bradyrhizobium sp.
CGTGTCGCGCGGCAGCGCGTCGAGCACCGCGAGCACGGCGGTGTCGGCGGGCAACGGCAGCGCCGTCTGCGTCGCGATCTCGGCGCGCACCTGTTTCACGCGCGCGTTGCGCGCGCGCGTCATCGCCTTGCGTCGCGCGGCGACCGCCGGCTTGTCGACCAGCGGCGCCAGCGCGCCAGCGAGCGCCTCCAGCGTCGCGGCGATGTCGCCGGTCAGCGCAAAATCCGCCGGATACTCGCGACCGATCGCATCCTGCGAGCTGGCGAGGTGATAGAACTGGGCGCCGGCCGGGATCGGCCGCGCGTCGCGGTAGGGATAGGCAACGAAGGCGCGGCTGCCGATCAGGAGCACCGCCTCCCGGCCGTCGAGCTTCTCGTGGATCTGGGCGAAGTCCGGCCGCAGCGTGCCGCCCCAGCTCGGATCGTCGGCGGGAAACGCCGAACGCGACGTCACCTGCGTACCGTAGACGACGAAACCGCCGGCATGCGCCAGCGCCACCGCGCCCTTGGCGGCATTGGCCGGCACGTCGTCGCCGATCAGGATCACTACCTTGTCGGCCCCGCGCGCGGCCAACAGCCTGGCGAGCCGCTCGACGCCGGCCGCCACCGCCCGCCCCGGCTGCGCCGAGCGCGGCGGAATGCGCCGCTCGATCTCCTCCTCCAGCACGTCCATCGGCAGCGACAGAAACACCGGCCCTTCCGGCGGCGTGCGGGCAATGGCGAAAGCGCGCCGCAGCGCCATGCCGACATCGTTGCCGCGCCGCACCTCGACCGCCCATTTGGCGATCGGCCGCGCCAGCGACACCAGATCGCCGGACAGCCACGGATCGGTGAACAGGTGCCGGGTGTCCTGCTGCCCGGCGGTGACCACCAGCGGCGTCTCGCTCGCCTTGGAGGCGACCAGCACGCCCATGGCGTTGCCGAGGCCGCCGGCGGCGTGGAGATTGACGAAAGCGGGCCGCCCGGTTTTCAGCGCGTAGCCGTCGGCCATCCCGACGGCGGTCGCCTCCTGCAATCCGAGCACGTAGGTGAACTCGGGATGATCCACCAACGCATCCATCAGCGGCATCTCGGTCGATCCGGGATTGCCGAAGATGTGGGTGACGCCTTCGTCGCGCAGCACGTCGAGCATGACATCGACGGCGCGCACCACCCTGGCGGCGGGCTGGTGAATGACTTTGCGGTCCATGGGCGGTCTCCACGGCGAGGGCTTGGGCGCGGAAAGCTTAGCGCTTTTTCGGCGGCGGCGATATTTTATGTTTGAAATAAATCGGGCGCGACGCGGCAAAACTTGCCGGATCGGCAGAAAGGCCACGGCGGCGGCGGCGCATGCGGCTTCGCGCTCCGGCACAAGCCGTTGATATCATGTGGATTCGCCTCGCAAACGATGTGGCCCGCCGCTTGCTTATCCAGAGCCAGTCAGGTCACGCCCCGAGTCTGCCCGTGTTCAACAGCACCACTCCGATCGCCGCTCCGCAGCCGTCTGCGAAATCCGCGCCCGCGCCGAGCCCCGCCGCGCCGGGCGGCAGCGGCTTCGCAGCGCTGCTCGACGCTCCCGCAACCACCAAGGACAAGCCCGCGGCGCGCGCGCCGGAACGCAACGTCATCTCGTCGTCCGACACCGACGCCCCGCGCGACGAACGCGCCGCAGCCGCGCACGGCAAGACGACCGATTCAAAGACAAGCGATCCGAAAACAAGCGACGCCAAGACGGCCGACGCCGGCAACTCGCCCCCCGCCGAGCCGGAAGCGAACGCCGGCAAGACCGATGGCGACACCTCCACGAACGGCGGCGCCAGCGACACCGATGCGATCACCGCGCCGGCGCTCCCGACCGTCGTGCCGGCCATCGCCACTGTCGTCGCACCACCCGTTGCGCCAACCCTGCCGACCGACGGCGCTGCACCTGCCATTGACGCGACAACGGCCTCCGCCGAACAGCTCGCCCTCGCCGCAGTCGAGAACAACGGCGTCGCCATCACCGTGAGCGAGGACAGCACGGCTGCGCCCGCATCGGCCACTGCCGCAGCGGCGGGACATGCCACGACCGGCCTGTTCGCCGCCCGCGGCCCCGCCGCGCAGGCGACGATCCTGGCCGCCAACGCCGACGGCAAGAGCACGCCCGCATTCGACGCGCCCGATCCCGGGGCGATCGCCACGACCGCCGACACCGACGCCGCGCCGCCGGTAAAGACCGACAACGTCCCGCAAGCCGAGGCCAGGCCCGCAGCGGCGCAGGACAATGCCCCACGCGCCGACGCGGCGACTTCCCCGGCACCGGCCACCGCGCGCGCCGCCGCCGACGCCGCCACGCAGACAGGCGCGGCGACGCTCCAGACCGACCCCGCGCAAGGCGGCCAGCCGCAACTGTCGCCGCTTCACGCCGCCGCGCATGCCTCGAACCAAATGCCGCAAGCGCCGCAACCGACTGTCGCGCTCGTCACCCCCGGCGTCGCGGTGCCGCTCGCGGGCGTCGCCATGAACATCGCCGCCCTTGCGCGCGCGGGCAAAAGCCAGTTCGACATCCAGCTCGACCCCGCCGAGCTTGGCCGCATCGACGTGCGCCTCACCGTCGACCGGCACGGCACGGTGACGTCGCATGTCGTCGTCGAGAAGGCGGAGACGCTCGACATGCTGCGCCGCGACGCGCCGCAATTGCAGCGCGCGCTCGACGATGCCGGACTGAAAACCGGGAGCGGCGGTTTGCAGTTCAGCCTGCGCGACCAGTCGTCCTCGCCCGACCGCGACGACAGCGGCTCAAGCCGACAGCAACGCATCGTCGTCAGCGAAGACGTCATCGCCAGCGAGGTCGCCGGCCGCAGCTATGGCCGCGCCATGCCGGCGCGCGGCGGGCTGGACATCAGGATTTAGGAGCACGTCATGGCCGTCGATGCCACCATGCCGAATACGGTCGTTTCCGCGCCGGCGCCGATCACGGCGGCCGACAAGAAAGCCGCCGACGCCGCCAAGTCGAGCGGCATCGCCGATAACTTCCAGACCTTCCTGACGCTGCTGACGACGCAGCTTCAGCACCAGAACCCGCTCGATCCGCTCGACACCAACCAGTTCACCGCGCAGCTCGTGCAGTTCGCGCAAGTGGAGCAGCAGCTGCGCGCCAACACGCAGCTGACCTCGCTGGTGGAGTTGCAGACCACCGCGCAATCGACCCAGGCGCTGGCTTTCGTCGGCGCCACCGCCGTCGTGGACGGCAGCACCGCGGCGCTCGAGAACGGCATCGCGACATGGGTGATGGGCGTGAGCAAGCCCTCCAAGCTCAACATCAGCATCAGCAACGAAGCCGGGCAGACCGTGTTCAGCGGCGAATACACCGCCGACGCGGGCGACCAGAGTTTCGTGTGGGACGGCAAGGGCAAGGACGGCACGCAGTGGCCGGACGGCAATTACACCATCACCGCGACGGCGAAGGATGCGTCGGGGCAGAACGTGGCGGTGACGACGCAGATCTACGGCGTGGTGGATTCGGCCGACCTCACCAAGTCGCCGCCGATGCTGTCGATCGGCGGCCAGAGCTTCTCCGCGGACAAGATCCAGAAAATCATCCGCACGGGCAGCGCAGGCGGGTGAACCGGGCTGCGCTTGTAACCGCCGGAGAGTTCGCTCTCTTACTTCGAACGCGCGCACTCAGATAGTTTTACTTGCATCATCGGCCATCGCGCGTTTCGAACACAGACGGCTGCGCGGATGATGTCCGCATATGGCGATCGATAAGACCGTTAAAGAAAAACTTCAAAGCCCTCCCGGCCTGATCGAATGGCCGGGTCAAACCCAGCCGTGACAAGGCCGGGTGAAAGGCAAGCCCCGTCCCGCTGGTGCTCTCCCGAGCGGCAGGATCGCGCCCTCCCCGCCGCCCGCGCCTGCGGGCCGCGACTTTTACTTCTCCCGTTTTACCTGCCCCATTTCGGGACAAGCAGACCGCTTGCATTCGAGCGTTCGACTTAGGCAATTTTTAAGCGCCTTGCCGTAGGCTCCTGCTGTCAGTTTCGTTGTTTTAGTGTGTGAGTACAGAAATGACAGAACCCCACCGCCCGAGGGTGAAATACGTCATCGGGCCTGACGGTAGCCCGCTGACGATCGCGGATCTGCCCGCGCCCGGCACCAAACGGTGGGTCATCCGCCGCAAGGCCGAGGTCGTCGCCGCCGTCCGCGGCGGACTGCTGTCGCTCGAAGAAGCGTGCAGCCGCTACACGCTCACGGTGGACGAGTTCCTGTCGTGGCAGTTCTCGATCGACCAGCATGGGCTGGCGGGGCTGCGCACCACGCGCATCCAGCAATACCGGCAGTAAACGCTCCGTCGCACGTTTCGGATGCCCCCGAACCGGCCTTCGCAAGAGGGCCGGTTTTT
>JBEBWH010000303.1:0-4353 GCA_040392305.1 Bradyrhizobium sp.
CGCTTCTGATTGACGTGGAAGTAGCCGGTGCCTTCGTTGTCGCCGGTGTTGAAGTCGGCGATCTTGCGGATGCCCATCTGTTCGGCGGCGTCGGCGACCGCATCGAGCACCTTCCACGACAGCCGCGGCGGCTCGACGCGCCAGCCGCCGCCGGTGCCGTGAATGTCGCTGGCGCCGAGGAAATGGTCCTCGAAACCCTTGAACACCGGCAGCACGTCGTCCCAGCCCCAGCCGGTCAGCCCGAGCTGGCGCCAGTGGTTATAGTCGGCGGCCTGGCCGCGCATGCAGATCATGGCGTTGATCGCCGAGGAGCCGCCGATCACCTTGCCGCGCGGATAGTGCAGGGCGCGGCCGTTGAGGCCGGGTTGCGGCTCGGTCTTGAACATCCAGTCGGAGCGCGGGTTGCCGATCGCGAACAGGTAGCCGACCGGAATGTGAAACCAGATCCAGTTGTCGCGGCCGCCGCCTTCCAGCAGCAGCACGCGGCGGCGCGGATCGGCCGACAGGCGGTTGGCCATGATGCAGCCGGCGGTGCCGGCGCCGGCAATGATATAGTCGTAATCGCCGTCAAGCTGTCTCGCCATCGCCTTGCGTTCCCCCGAATAAGCGCCGGTTTGGGGTCCTTGATGACCCCATGGTGGCGGCCTGTCCAGTCAGACGTCAGTCGCAGCCGGTTTTGGTCCGCCGGGTTGCCGTGGTACAAGGGCAGAACCACTAAAGAGCGCGCTCTGGCGCAATCAAACCGGGGAAAACCGTATGCCTATCGTCAATCGTGTCGCCGACCTGCATCCTGAAATCGTCGCGTGGCGGCATGATCTCCATGCCCATCCCGAGCTGATGTACGACGTGCATCGGACCGCCGGTTTCGTGGCGGACCGCCTGCGGGAGTTCGGCTGCGACGAGGTGGTGACCGGGCTCGGCCGCACCGGCGTGGTGGGCGTCATCAAGGGACGCGAGGCCGCCAATGGTGGCCCGAAGGTGATCGGTCTGCGCGCCGACATGGATGCGCTGCCGATCGAGGAAGCCAACGATCTGCCCTACAAGTCGAAGACGCCCGGCAAGATGCACGCCTGCGGCCATGACGGCCACACCGCGATGCTGCTCGGCGCGGCGCGCTATCTCGCCGAGACGCGCAATTTCGCGGGCGACGTCGTGGTCGTGTTCCAGCCGGCCGAAGAAGGCGGCGCGGGCGCCGACGCCATGATCAAGGATGGCCTGATGGACCGTTTCGGCATCGAGCAGGTGTTCGGGATGCATAACGGTCCGGGTTTGCCGATCGGCACGTTCGGCATCCGTCCGGGGCCGATCATGGCGTCGACCGATCATGTCAGCATCCGCATCGAGGGCGTGGGCGGGCATGCGGCGGCGCCGCACAAGGGCATCGACCCGATCGTGGTGGGCGCGCAGCTTGTCACCGCGTTGCAGTCGATCGTGTCGCGCAGCGTCGATCCGGTGGAGTCGGTCGTCGTCTCGATCTGTCAGTTCCACGCCGGCAATGCCTTCAACGTCATCCCGCAGACGGCCGAGCTTGCCGGCACGGTGCGGGCGCTGAAGCCGGAGATTCGCGATTTCGTCGAAAAGCGGATGCGCGAGATCGTGGCGGGCGTGGCGCAGGCGACGGGAGCCATCATCACCCTCGACTACCAGCACGGCTATCCGGTCACCGTCAATCATCCGGCGCAGACCGATCTGGCCGTGCGCATCGCCAGCGAGGTGGCGGGGCAGGACAACGTGATGGTCGAAATCCCGCCGATCATGGGCGCCGAGGATTTCTCCTTCATGCTGCAGGCGCGCCCCGGTGCATTCATCTTCGTCGGCAACGGCGACAGCGCCGGCCTGCATCACCCGTCCTACAATTTCAACGACGAAGCGATCCTCTACGGCACCTCGTACTGGATCAAGCTTGCGGAAACGACGCTCGCGGCGTCGTAATTCACGCGGCAGGTCGCGCCAGCGATGGTGCGGCCAGCCGCAGGTCATCGACGAAGCGCGCATATTCGCGCGCTCTCGTGTCTGCATCAGGCAGCCGCAGCAGATAGGACGGATGCACCGTCACCAGCGCCTTGGTGGTGGTGTCGAGGTCGAACAGACGGCCACGCGATTTGCCGATCGGCATCGCCTTGCCGAAAACGCTGTGGGCGGCGGTGACGCCAAGCGCGACCACCAGCGCCGGGCCGAGCGCGGCGCGTTCGCCTTCATACCATTGGCGGCACGCCCTGATCTCGGATGCGTTCGGTTTCTGGTGCAGGCGGACCTTGCCGCGCTGGACGAATTTGAAATGCTTCACCGCATTGGTGACGTAGCTCTTGTCACGGTCGATACCGGCATCCTGCAGCGCGCGGTCGAGGATTTTCCCGGCGGGGCCGACGAATGGATGGCCGGCGAGGTCTTCCTTGTCGCCGGGCTGTTCGCCGACCAGCATGATGCGGGCATCGGGTGCGCCTTCCCCGAACACGGTCTGGGTCGCGTTTTCCCATAACGGGCAGGCCTGACAGTGGGCTGCTTGCCTGCGCAAGGCGGCGAGGCTGGGCGGGCGGGGCATGGCTGCGCTTCCTTCGGAGCGGCAACCGCGGCAGCGTCGCCTGGTTCCCATATCATTGAGTTGTCGGAATAAAATCAGTCCGGGCGGATCGCATTGACTCGTATCGAAGGAAGGGGTTTAATAGAACGTATCATGAACATAATGCCTGCCCCGGCATCCGGATCAGGCAAGGAGTTGCGGAGAACGGCGCATGGCTGGCGCACGTCAAGGCATGCTTGCGGCTTTGCGGGCTTCCATCGGCCGCCTTGAAGGCGGCGGTGGAACGGCGGCGCGCGCGGCGCTCGGTCATGCCGGGGCCGATACGGCGCTTCAGGGCGGGCTGGCGCGCGGGGCGGTTCACGAAGTGTTCGCGGGAAGGGCTTGCGATAACCCGGCCGCGACCGGATTTCTTGTCGGACTGGCATGTCGCGTTATGCGGCAGCGTCCTGTTCTCTGGGTACGGCAGGATTTCGCCGCGCACGAATATGGCGGCGTGGCGATGGCCGGTCTTGCGGAAGCGGGCTTTGATCCGCGCCGGCTGGTTCTGGTGCGGGCCGGCGATGTCGAGGCTGCGCTGCGCGTCGCCGCCGATGCGCTGGGCTGTGACGCGCTCGGCGCCGTCGTGCTGGAAATCTGGGGCGAGACGCGACGCCTCGATCAACTGGCCTTCCGCAAGCTGACGCTGGCGGCGCAGCAATCGGGCGTCACCGGCCTGCTGCTGCGCACGAGCGCTGCGCCCTCTCTCGGCACGTCCGAAACCCGCTGGGTCGTTCATGCGGCCCGCTCGCCGCCGGGGCCGGGTCGGGCGGCCTGGGGCGCGCCGTTGTTCGAAGCCTGTCTTGTCCGCAATCGTCACGGCCCGACCGGACGATGGATCATGGAATGGAATTGTGATGAGTGCTTGTTCCGTGAACCGGCGGCGCATTCTCAGCCTGTGGCTGCCGCGCCTTTCGACCGACCGCTTGAAACGTTCGGCGGCGCGACACGGCGCGCCGGATGACGACGCATCTTCCGCGAAGCCTCGCGTCACGGTCGCCAAGCACGACAATGCGTGGCGCATCATTGCGGTCGATAACGCTGCAACGATGGCCGGGCTTGAACCGGGGCTGCCGCTCGCCAGCGCGCGGGCGCTGTGTCCCGACCTCACTGTCGCCGATGACGAGCCGGCCGCCGACCTCGCGCTGCTAGAGGCCATCGCCGACTGGTGCGACCGCTTCACGCCGCTGGTGGCGCTCGACGAGCCGCATGGCTTGCTGCTCGACATCAGCGGCTGCGCGCATCTGTTCGGTGGCGAGACGGCGCTGATGCAGTCCGTCTGCGAGGGGCTTTCGCGGCAGGGTTTTGCCGTCAGCGCGGCGATCGCCGCGACCGCAGGTTGCGCCCGTGCGCTGCGGCGGGTGCGTCATGGCGATATTGTGTCGGACGGTGGCGAGGCGAGGGCGGTCGCGGCGTTGCCGGTTTTCGCGCTCGGCGCCGATGAAGCGAACATCCGCGCGCTGCGGCGGGCCGGGCTGAAGACCATCGGCGACGTGGCCGCGCGCTCGCCGTCGGAAATCACCGCCCGGTTCGGCGCGGGCTTCACGGCGCTGCTTCATGAAACGCGCGGCCTTTCGGATGCGCCGATTTCGCCGCGCCGGCCGCTGCCTGCCTATATCGCGGAGAAACGTTTCCCCGAGCCGATCGCCACCGACGAAGCGATCCTGGCGGCGCTGGCCTCGCTTGCGGACACGCTGACGCTCGCCATGGAACGCCAGGGCAAGGGCGCGCGCAGCGTGGAAGCGCGCTTCTTCCGGACCGACGGGCTGGTGCGGGCGCTGACGGGGGAGATGGCG
>JBEBWH010000304.1:0-4335 GCA_040392305.1 Bradyrhizobium sp.
GCCCGTTCTCTCCGGCAACGGGACCGCCCGGGGTCGTAGCGCCGGGGTGGCGCCGGCGGAATCGCCGGGATGCCGCGGCCCGACGTTCAACTCTGGCATTCGCGACGCCTTGCGAATGTCTGAGTTGAGGAGCACTCAGTCCTTCGGACGCAGCTTGGCGACATCCGCCTCGCTCGGCAGGAAGTCCTTGCCGTCACGATAGACCGAACCGACCATGACGCCCTTGCCGTCCTTCACCGCGGTCTTGCCGACATAAGCGCCCAGTGTGGCCTGCTGATCGCTCGGGCGGAAATAAATCTCGCCGAATGGCGACGACATCTTCAGGCCGCGCGCCGCCTCGATCAGCTTCTCGGTGTCGGTCGAATTGGCCTTGGTGAGAATCTCAGCCGCCGCCTTGATCGCGCCGTAGCCGACGATCGAACCGAGCCGCGGATAGTCGTTGAACTTGGCCTGATACGCTTTCAGGAACTTGTCGTGCTCGGGCGTCTTGATGTCGTACCAGGGATAACCGGTGACGATCCAGCCTTCCGGGGTCTCATCCTTCAGCGGGTCGATATATTCCGGCTCGCCGGTGAGGAAGCTCACCACCGCGCGGTTCTTGAACAGGCCGCGCGTGTTGCCCTCGCGCACGAACTTGACGAGGTCCGGGCCGAAGGTGACGTTGAGGATCGCCTCAGGATTGGTCGCGGCCAGCGCTTGGACCACCGGACCTGCGTCGATCTTGCCCTGCGGCGGCCACTGCTCGCCGACCCATTCGATATCCGGCCGCTTGGCCGACAGCACCTTCTTGAACACCGCCACCGCCGACTGGCCGTATTCGTAGTTCGGCGCCACGGTTGCCCAGCGCTTGGCCGGAAGCTTGGCGGCTTCCTCCGCCAGCATCGAGGCTTGCATGTAGTTCGACGGGCGCAGCCGGAACGTGTAGCGATGCCCCTTCTCCAGCGTCACGGCATCGCTGAGCGGCTCGGCCGCCAGAAAGAAGATCTTCTTCTGCTTGGCGAAATCGCTGACGGCGAGACCGATATGCGAGAAGAAGGTGCCGGTCAGCATCACCACCTTTTCGCTGGAGACCAGCTCATTGGCTGCGGTGACGGCGTCGGCAGGCTTGCCGTTGTCGTCTTTCGAGATGACGACGAGCTTCTTGCCATTGATGCCGCCCGCGGCGTTCACTTCGTCAACCGCGAGCTGCCAGCCGTGACGATAGGGAATGGTGAATGACGGCAGGGCCGAATAGCTGTTGATCTCGCCGATCTTGATCTCGCCCTGCGCCAGTGCGTTGCCGGCGAACCCGGCCAGCACGGCGCCAAGCGCGGCGCCAAGAAAACGATTACGTCGCTGCATTCCACTCCTCCGGTGTTGGCGGGATCATCAGTCCCGCGATGCACTCCGTCTGTCCTCAATGTTGTATCGTACGGGACAGTTGGGATCAGTCTCTTTTTTCAAGCGAAGTGCGGCCTCTCAGCGCAAGCCGTCTTCGCCCTTGGCTTCATCGTGCGTGAGGCCGCCGACGCGCGGCAGCGGCCGGCCGCTGTCGGTGACCGCAACCGCGACCACGATCTCATTGGCGCGCGGCGCGTCGTTGATCTGCACCTCCATGCCGTCGAAATGGCTGCGAACGAAGGCAGCATCCTTGTGTCCGAGCGGGATATCCAGCACGGCGCCGAGACCGCCGCGCTTCTTCGAAGAAGGAATCAGCGCCGCGCCCTTGCTCAGCACCTTGCGGAACGGAGCCCCCATCTTCGGATGCAGGATCGCCGCCGCATGTTCGAGTTCACCGTTCTCGCCGACCACGGCCGCCTTGCCGAAGCTCTGCACCTTGGCCCCGTCGATGCCGAGCGCCTCGACTGCACGCTGCGCCAGCAGGCCGCCAAGCTCCTCGCCAATCTCGATCAGCGGCGCGAGATCCTCGACGTAGCGGCCGGCGAACGGATTAACGATGACGGCGACCGCCGCCGCACGCCGGGTCGGCGGCGAGACATCGCGGCCGTTCTCCTGCAGCGTTTCCTCGACGACGGTCATGATCTTGCGGATTGTCGCGCTCATCGCAGCCCATCCTCCCCCTTGATTTCGCTGGCCTTGAGGCCGCCCACCCGCGCATGCACGCGCGCGCCCGTGGTCATCACCAGCGCCAGCAGCATTTCATCGGCGCGCGGTGCATCGTTGATGCCGATCTCCATCGCATCGAAATGCGAGCGCACATAGGACGCGTTAATATGCGTGACCGGTACGTCGAGCCGCGTACCGGGACCACCCACCTTCTTCGCGGACGGAACGATCGCCTTGGCGTCGCCGAGAATTTCGCGCATCGCATAGCCGCCGGGCACATGCCACAGCGCGCCATGCTCCAGTTCGCCCGCTGAACCAACGATTGCGCCCTTGCCATATCCCTCGATCACCGACGCGTCGCCGCCCAGCGCTTCGAGCAGCGCGCGCGCCATCTCCAGTCCCAGCGGCTTGAGGTCATCCATGAAACCGGCGATGTCCTCGACATATCGGCCCGCGAACGGGTTGCGGATGACGCACAGCACCGCGCCCCGCCGCAACGGGACCGGCACCGGCGGCCCGCCTTCGTGAAATACTTCCTCGATGATCGTGGCCTGTTTTCGCACAACTATCTCAGGCATGAATCCGGCTTTCCTGTTGTCTCGCAAATAAATCGGCGGCGGGTCCCGATGCTATGCGCGATGGCGGCGCATCGCGCAACGCCACGACGGCCGTCGCGCCCTGCAGACGCATCGCCGCGCCATTGATCAGCCCCCGCGCCAGCAACCGTCGCGCGCATTCATTACCAGCATCCAGCGCCACGGCAATGTCGTCGCGCGACAGCGGCGCAACATCGCGCGTCACGAGCCGCTCGCCGAGATCGCTATCGGGCTGAAGATCGCAGGCCGGCCGGCGAACGATACCGGGATGGCCCGGCAGATCGACGGCGTTGGCGATCACCGTCGCCGCCGCATCGGCCCGGGCCGCGGTATCGGCCAGCACCGTCACCGCATCGGCGATGCCGAGCGAAAAGCTGCGGCCATGGCGGCCGCTGGTGGCGACGCCGCGCGTCGCATCAAGCGCATCGACGATGGTGCGGCCGATCAGCGAGGGCCGGTCGGGGCGATCGATCAGGCCCACAGTGAACTGCTCGCCGGCAGCGAGGTGAATGGCGATGTCGCCGCCATTGTTGACATAGGCGCGCGCGAGCGGCGCGGCCGCGGTCATCGCACCAAGCACTTCCTCGGCCACCGCGCCGGCGACCGCCGCCATCGGCGTGATGAAACAGTCGCGTGCGAACGGCATCACGGCGGCATGCATCCGCTGCGCGATGCCACCGCGCAACCCATCGACCGTTTCCGCGCACGTCCGCAGCGCCGGCAGCTCTCCGCACAGTTCATCGAGCAGCCCGACAAACCGCCGACAGGCCGCGCGATAGGCGGCCTCCATCGCGTCCGCCGCGCCATGCGCTTCGATCACGAGATCGATCGGCCCGTCATGGAGATGCAGCCGGCGGCCATCGGCCAGCCACGCCATCTGGGGCAGCCGCCTCATCGCCGTCCCCCGTTCGCGGGAGGCGGCTGTCCCGGCTGACGCAGCATCGTGCGCATTTCCGGCCCGTCCTTCAGCGAGGCGAGCGGCCGGACGTAATCCATATGGCCGCCGAGCGCGGCATAATCGTCGAGCCGCAGCGTGAATTCGATCGGCGCCACCAGCGCCGGCGTCGGCACATAGCCGAACGAGCCGCGCGGCAGCGCCGTCACATCGACCATGAAAGTGATGCCGCCGCCGGGCCAGACATAAACCGGCGCGCCGCCGCACGTCACCGAGGTCAGCGCATCCTTCACCGAGCGGGTCAGCCGCACCGGATTGTCGGTGACGCCGGCGCGCAGCGAACCGCCCGCGCCGCCCATGAACAGCACTGTGCAGAGCGCGGGCTCGCAGTTCTCCCTGATGCGCTCCACCGATTGCTGCAACTCGCCGGGCAACTCCGCCCCGACCGGCTGCAACGCCTCGTTGAGCGTGTAGTAAGCCCAGTGCTCCCCGGTGGTGCTCACCATCAGCATGCGCAGGCCCGGCCAGCTCTTCCTGGCGTCGAACGGCCCGAGCACCGACAGCGGATCGGAGATGTTGGTGCCGCCCCAGCCGGTGCCGGGCTCGGCGACCTGAAAGTAGCGGCCAGGCGTCGAGCGACGTCCCTTCATCTTGATGCCGGTGTCGGCAATATCCAGCATCTTGCCGGCCTGATGCTCGGACAGGACGCCGGTGATGTGATCGTCCACCACGACCACCTCGTCCACCTTGCCAAGCCACTGCTTGGCGAACATGCCGATGGTGGCCGAACCGCAGCCG
>JBEBWH010000305.1:0-4331 GCA_040392305.1 Bradyrhizobium sp.
CTCCATCGTCCGCGATGGCAGGGCTGGACGCCGCCATCAAGGCCAATCCAAACGATCCGGACGCGTACTATAATCGCGGCCTGCTCTATCAGGCCGAAACGCAGCACGAACGCGCCATCGCCGACTTCAGCTCCGCCATTGGTCTGTCCGCCCGGCAGGCCGGCGCGCTCACCGGACGGGCAATCAGCTATCTCGCCATCGGCAAACCGCAGGACGCGGCGGCGGATCTCGACGAGGCGGTCCGGCTCGAACCCGAGAATGGCCAGACCTGGAGAACGCGCGGTCTCGCCTACGAACAGCTCGGCGACAAATCCCGCGCTGCCGCGAGCTTCGGCCGGGCGCTGGCGCTGGACCCCGCCGACGAAGAGGCGCAGACAGGGTTTTCCCGCGTCGGCGGCGAGCCCGGCAGAACTTACGACCCCTTCTGACAGGGTGCATGCTGACAGGCCGCATGGCGCGCCAACGACGCAGAAATCCGTCGCGACGCCCGCTCCCCCCGCCGCCGGATATGCCCATAGGCGTCTCGCTTCCGATGGAATCGGAAGCGAGAAACGTTATGGCACCGCCCCGCCGAAGATCACGTCGGGCAGGAACAGCGAGATCTGCGGGACGTAAGTCACCACGATCAGGAACGCCAGCAGCAGCATCAGCCAGCGCCACGATGCCTGCACCACCTTGAGCAGCGGCATGCCGGTGATGCCGGACGCCACGAACAGGTTGAGGCCGACCGGCGGCGTCACCATGCCGATTTCCATGTTCACCACGAAAATGATGCCGAGGTGGATGGGATCGATGCCAAGCTGCATCGCGGTCGGGAACACGATCGGCGCCACGATCAGGATGATCGCCGACGGCTCCATGAAGTTGCCGGCGATCAGCAGGATGATGTTGACGATGATCAGGAACTGCCACGGCTGCAGATTGGCGCCGGTGATCGCACTGGCGATGGTCTGCGGAATCTGCTCGGTGGTCAGCACGTGGCCGAACAGGAAGGCGTTGGCGATGATGAACATCAGCATCACGCTGACGCGCGCCGAATCGGTCAGCACCTTCGGCACGTCCTTGAAGCCGAGGTCGCGATAGATGAACAGCGCGGCAACCGCGCCGTACACTGCCGCCACCGCCGCCGCCTCGGTCGGCGTGAAGATGCCGCCATAGATGCCGCCCATCACGATGATGACCAGCAGCAGTCCCCAGATGGCATCCCGGAACGACGCCAGCCGATGGCTCCACGACGCACGCGGCTGCCGCGGCAGATTCTTGACCCGCGCCACGACATAGATCGTCACCATCAACAGCGTGCCGAGTAAAATGCCAGGCACGACACCGGCCATGAACAGCCGACCGACCGATGACTCGGTGGCGGCGGCATAGACGATCATGACGATGGACGGCGGGATGAGAATGCCGAGCGTACCGGCATTGACGATGACGCCGGTGGCAAACGACTGCGAATAACCGGTCTTGACCATGCCAGCGATGACGATCGAGCCGATCGCCACCACGGTCGCCGGCGAGGAGCCTGAAACGGCCGCAAAAAACATACAGGCCATCACCGAGGCAATCGCCAGTCCGCCCGGCAGATGGCCAACCATCGACACGGCGAAATCGATCATGCGCCGCGCCACCCCGCCGGTGGTCAGAAAGCTTGCCGCCAGAATGAAGAACGGAATCGCCAGCAGGGTCGACTGCTCCATGGTCTGAAAGAATTTCAGCACCAGTGAAGCGAGGCTGTCCTGGGCGAACAGCAAAATGGTGAGCACCGACGACAGGCCGAGCGACACCGCCACCGGCGTGCCGAGCGCAAGCAGCCCGAACAGGGTTACGAAAAGAAATGCCGTCGTCATCGCGTCACCGCCGCGTCGTCCTGACCATAGATGCCGTCGCGGATAACGTCCTCGGCCTCGTCGGCAAGCTCGTATCCCCTGGCGCGGCCGGTCAGAATGCGCCACCCCATTTCCACCAGGCGGATCAGAATGAGCAAGAATCCGATCGGCAGGCACAGGCTGAGTATCCAGCGCTTGATCGGAATATCCTCGGCTTCGACGTCAAGAATGAACAGCCGGTCGAGATAGACCCACGAGCCGTAAAGCATCAGCAGCGTATAGAAGATCACCAGCAGCACGACGAGCAGGCCGATCCACCGCTGCGCCGGCGGCGACAGCAGCTTGACCACGGCATCGACGCCGATATGTGCCTTGACGCGCACGCAATAGGCGGCGCCGATCAGCACCAGCCAGCCGAACAAATAGAAGTTGGCTTCAAGACCCCACAGGAGCGAAGCGTTGAATACGTAGCGCAGCACCACCTGCACGAAGCTTAAAAGCGTCATCGCCGCGAGAATCGCCGCGAGCAGCCATTCCTCGAGCCGGTGCCAGACCGTTCGGAGATTCACGGACCCCTCCCCCCAAGACAGGGCAGACGGCCGCACCGGAATGCGGCCGCCTGCCGGACGTCCTTTAGCTGCCGCTTGATTTGAGCGCGGCTTCGATCACGTCCTTGCCGATGCCGGCTTCAAACTTGGCCCACACCGGCTCCATCGCCTTCTTCCACTTGGCGCGCTGTTCGGGCGTGAGCTGATGGATCTTGGTGCTGGCGCCGATCTTGGCCTTGGCCTCCTCGTTCAGCTTGTCGGCAACCTCGTTGTTCTTCTTGGTGGCCGCGTCCATCGCCTTCTGCAGACCTTCCTTCACGTCCTTCGGCAGGCCGTTCCACCACTTGGTGTTGGTCACGACCATATAGTCGATCACGCCGTGGTTGGATTCGGTGAAGTCCTTCTGCACTTCGTGGAATTTCTGCGAATAGGCGTTGGACCAGGTGTTCTCCTGGCCATCGACGGTGCCGAGCTGCAGCGCCTGATAGACCTCGCTGAAGGCAAGCTTCTGCGGGTTGGCGCCGAGCTGCTGGAACTGCGCCGCCAGCACGTCGGACGCCTGCACGCGGAATTTCAGACCCTTGGCGTCCTCCGGCGCGATTAGCGGCTTGTTGGCCGAAATCTGCTTGAGGCCGTTGTGCCAATAGGCCACGCCGGTGTAGCCCTTTTTCTCCATCGAGGTCAGCAACTGCTTGCCGACCGGGCCTTCCTGAAACTTATCGACCGCTTTCATGTCGTCGAACAGGAACGGCAGGTCGAACACCTGAAGCTGCTTGGTGAACTTGTCGAACTTCGACAGGGACGGAGCAATGAACTGCACGTCGCCAAGCGCCAGCGCCTCCATCTCCTTGCCGTCGCCGAACAGCTGCGAGTTGGGATAGACCTCGACCTTGACCTTGCCCGGCAGCAACTTCTCGGCTTCCTCCTTGAATTTGAGAGCCGCCTGCCCCTTCGGCGTCGCTTCCGCGACCACGTGGCTGAACTTGATGACGATCGGCTGCTGCGCCGCCGCCGATCCGGCGTAGCCGAGCATCGCGACCGCAGCGGCAGTCAAAAGAATCTTACGCATGACACCTCCCATTTTCGAACTGCCGCGGCCTTAGACCAAGGCGGCAGTTTTGTCGATCAGACCAAAGCATTGCAGAAACGCCCGGCCAAGGCTACCGCTTCGCGATGCGACCTGGACAAAAAAAGAGCACCCGACCTGGGTGCTCTTGATTTTCCTTGCGCCAGCTCAACTATTGCGCCGCAGCAATCGGCATATCGCGACGCTGTTTCATCACCAGCTTGTTGAGCGCGCTCAGATAGGCCTTGGCGGACGCCACCAGCGTATCGGGATCGGCGGCGCGCGCGGTCATGGCGCGGCCGTTCTCCGACAGTCGCACCGATACCTCCGCCTGCGCATCGGTGCCCTCGGTCACGGCGTGGACCTGATACAGTTCGAGCCTGGCCTCGTGCGGCACCAGCGCCTTGATGCAGTTGAACACCGCATCCACCGGGCCGTTGCCTTCCATCTCCTCGACGCGGGCCACGCCATCGATGTCGAGCTTCATGGTGGCGCGCTGCGGCCCGCGCGTTCCGGCCACCACGCTCAGCGACATCAGCTTGATGCGGTCGTGCGCAACCGCCATCTCCTCGTCCACCAGCGCCTCGATGTCCTCGTCGTAGATGTCCTTCTTGCGGTCGGCCAGCGCCTTCATCCGCACGAAAGCATCCTCGATCTGGTTATCGGCCAGCTTGTAGCCCAGTTCCTGCAGCTTGTGCACGAAGGCATGGCGGCCGGAATGCTTGCCCAGCACCAGCGACGACTGCTTCACGCCGACCGTCTCGGGCCGCATGATCTCGTAGGTCTGCGCGTTCTTGAGCACGCCGTCCTGATGGATGCCGCTCTCGTGGGCGAACGCGTTACGGCCGACGATCGCCTTGTTGTACTGCACCGGGAACGAGGTCGCCGCCG
>JBEBWH010000306.1:0-4325 GCA_040392305.1 Bradyrhizobium sp.
GCGTGAAGGCGCGGCCCGCCCTGTTCCGGAGACGCCCATGCGCAATTCGCCCCGCCGCCTCGTGCTCGCCGCCGCGCTGTTCGCCATCGCCGCCGCAGCCACGCCCGCGCTCGCAGCCGAACAGGCGGTCGTCATCCCCGCGCCCGCCATGGATGAGAAGCCGGCCGATGCGCCGCAAACGGCGGTGCTGGCGGGCGGCTGTTTCTGGGGCGTGCAGGGCGTATTCCAGCACACCAGGGGCGTGCTCAACGCCGTGTCCGGCTATGCCGGCGGCGACAAGCGCACGGCGCAATACGAGATGGTCACCTCCGGCACCACCGGCCACGCCGAGGCGGTCGAGATCACCTACGATCCGAAACAGATCAGCTACGGCAAGATTTTACAGATCTTCTTCTCGGTGGCGCACGATCCGACCCAGCTCGACCGCCAGGGGCCGGACATCGGCCCCCAATATCGCTCGGCGATCTTCACCGCCAATGACGAGCAGGCGCGCATCGCCAGTTCCTATATCGCCCAGCTTGACGCGGCCAAGGTCTACCGCAAGCCGATCGTCACCAGGGTCGGCAGCCTGAACGGCTTTTTCGCCGCGGAGGATTATCATCAGGACTATATGACGCTGCACCCGCGTCAGCCCTATATTGTCTTCAACGACCTGCCCAAGGTGGAGAACCTGAAGACGGTCTTCGCCGCCGAGTTCCGCGACAAGCCGGTGCTGGTGCGCGACGCAAAGACGGTGGGCAAGGCGACCGACTGACGGCCCGGCGATCCCGCGCCGGATAACGCTACAGGAGTGTGCAGCATGGCCGAGAGCAACACCGCACCCGACAAGATCACCAAGAGCGATGCCGAGTGGCGGCGCGAACTCACCCCGATGCAATATGCGGTGCTGCGCGAGAAGGCGACCGAACGGCCCTTCAGCGGCGAATACGAATTCACCACCACGCCCGGCACCTATGTCTGCGCCGGATGCGGACAGCCGCTGTTCGACAGCGAGGCCAAGTTCGATTCCGGCTGCGGCTGGCCGAGCTTCACGCAGCCGAAGATGGAGCGTCACATCGACGAGGAGACCGACACCAGCCACGGTATGGTGCGCACCGAGGTGCTGTGCTCCAGATGCAGCGGCCATCTCGGCCATGTCTTCCCCGACGGCCCCGGCCCCACCGGCCTGCGCTACTGCATCAACTCGGCCGCGCTCAAGCTGGAGCCGAAATAGGACGCGGCCTCAGCCGCGTTCACGCTCGCGCTGCCGGTCGATCCAGCGCCGCAGCATGCGGATGTTGCGCATATTGGCCTTGAAGGCGACGTCGAAAGCGTCCCCCACCACCGGCACGATGCCGACCACGCCGTCGACCGCGACATTGCCGAGCATGCGCGCGGTGAGATGCCACGGCGCGCCGAGCGCCCGCGCCTCGCGCACGATCCACAGCGCGATCGCGGTGGTGATGATGTCGCCGACCACGGGGATCAGCCCGATCAGCCCGTCGATGCCGTAGCGCACATTGGTGCCGGGCAGGATGAAGGCGACGTCGAGCAGCTTCGCCAGCGCCTCCAGCCGCGCCAGCCGCTGCTCGCGCGTCATCGTCGCGCCATCGAGGCCGAACGCATGAAACTCGAACGCGCCGCCTGCCCCGGCGGTGCGGTCGAACCCCTGGAACGGACGCTCGGGCTTAAACTCCCGCCCCTCCTGATCGATGATCAGGCCTTCTGCCGGTGAATGCTTCATGGCTGCCAAAATGGGGCGGCGGATGCCCGCGCGCAAGCCGGCCGCCGCGCGGGGCGCTTGCATCATTGCGTCGCAGCCAGGTTCCCCGGTGTTCTCAGGCGCTGCGCAGCCGCGCGGCGCCGTCGTGGCGGGACGCCGTCGCATCGCCGTGGATCGGTTGCAGCGACGCCATCACGAGGTCATGACCGAGCGCGCCGCGCTCCTTGCCTTCCCGCTTGACGTCGTAGAGCGCGCGATCGGCGGCGGCCATCAGCCGCTCCGGCGTATCGTTGCCGTCCGACATCCATTGCGCGACGCCGATACTGGCGGCAAGCATGATCGAGACGCCGTTCCACATAACGCAGCCGCGACGCAGGGTCACGTCCAGGTCGCGCGCGACCGCCAGCGCCTCCTCCTGGGTGACGCCGGGAAGCAGCACGCAGAACTCGTCGCCGCCGATGCGGGCCAGCAGATCGGTCGCCCGCAGCCGGCCCTGCACCGTGCGCGTGAAGGCGCGCAGGCATTCGTCGCCCGCACCGTGGCCATGACTGTCGTTGATGGACTTGAACTCGTCGAGGTCGAGCACCATCACCGCGAAGGGCTGCAGCGTCCGGTGCGACCGCAGGCATTCGTCGGCGAGACGCTGAAACAGGTGGCGGCGGTTGGCGACGCCGGTCAGGTCGTCCGACAGAGCAAGCGTGGCGACATCATCGCGCAGCCGGTCCACCGTCATCAGCAGCAGCGCGAAATTGCCGATCATGACGGTGAACACCAGCATGACCATGATCGCGCCCTGCACGTTGTTGAACTCGCGCAACGTCAGGTCGCCGCCGAAATGCGTGATGGCCGCGAGCGAGCGCGCGATATAGAGCAGCAGGATAACGCTCATCGCCCCGACCGCCAGATCGGCGCCGTAGCGGTTCTGGCTGCGGTGCCGGGCGATCTCCAGCAGGACGAGCAAAATCGGAATGCTCTGGCCGATCGAGAAGACCACGATGCGCAGCCGCATCAGGTCGTACCAGTGCGAGAACACCACGAGCACCACCGCGACGGCGACCGTGGCCACGACGCCGACCAGCCACGGCGCGCTGCGGCCGTAATACACCCGCACGCCGAACCAGGTGAACCACGACATCAGCATCAGCAGCATGTTGCCGGCGACGATCGGGACCAGCGGGCTGACCGACCCTCGCAGCAGCGACACACCTGCGCCGGTCGCGCCGAGCAGGCAGGCGATGGTCCAGATGCCGGCCGCCGGGAATTTCGGATAGCAGCGCGCGACAAAACCCCACACGATTCCGATCGCGAGCAGATTGAGCGCAATCACCAGATAGATCGTGGGGACACTCAGCGTCATGCGGACTCTAGGGAAAAAAAGAAAATGCGTCTTGGCTAAAAAAAGGCCCTCGGCCACAACGCCAGCGTGCACTTTTACCGCTTAAAGAACCGTCACTCCATTAGGAGACTTCTGAAGGTAGTTTGGAAATTGTGAACAACCCGGCGCGCGCTTCCTGTCGTTAGCACCGGCTTGCGGCCGCTGTGCAAATCCATTGGCTTTCCTTTGCCGTCCGTTAACCCTGCGGCCGGCCCCATCGTGCCGGCGCAACGATCCGTCGCGCGGGCCGCCCCGACCGTTCATGCACCAATGCGTGATCGGCCGCCGCCGCCGGCAGAAAAGACGGCGATGATCGCATTCGCCCGTTCCGTCCGGCGCGCTGCGGCCCTACTCTTCGGCCCATGACCACGCCCGTCGCCGGCTCGAAATCCTACGACCTGCATGTCCTGCCGGATGGCATGCGTTTCTATTGGCGCAACGCCAATCGCGGCGTGACGATCACCGACGCCGGACGGGAATCGTCGCTCGCCTGGCGGACGGACGGCTGCGACGTCAGCCGGCTGTGGACCGACATCGTCGCGGTCAACATGCTGTCGGCCAGCGACGGCAAGAGCGCGGTCAATCATTGCCGCATCCGGTTTCGCGACGGCCGCGACATCGCCGTCACCGACGCCGACGCGCGCGGCCAGGTCGATGACAGCCGCACGCCCGTCTATCGCGATTTCGTGCGCGCCTTGCATCGCCGCCTGACGCATGCGCCGGCAGGCGCCATCCGCTTCCGCGCCGGCGTGTCGGACGGCCGTCATATGATGCAGGTGGCGATCCTGATGATCGCGGGGCTGCTTTTCACCGGCGTGCCGCTGGTGTTGCTGTTCGTCGTGCGCGACTGGCGCGTGCTGGGCGCACTCGCCACGGGCGTGGCATTCATCTGGCCGTTCTGGAAGATCGTCGAGCGCAACCGCCCGCGCAGTTACGACCCGCGCCACCCGCCGGGGGAATTGATGGAGTAAAGGCCCGCGCGGCGGCGTTCGAGCATCGCAGCGGTGTCGCCTTTCGGATGCCGTGACAATGGCGCGGCGAGTGTTTCGCCTAAAAAGAAACGGCGGACCTTGCGGCCCGCCGTTCCGATGGCATGCGATGGCGCGCTTTAGTTGTCGAGGAACGAGCGCAGCTTGCGTGAACGCGAAGGATGCTTGAGCTTGCGCAGCGCCTTGGCCTCGATCTGGCGGATGCGTTCGCGCGTCACCGAAAACTGCTGGCCGACTTCCTCCAGCGTGTGGTCGGTGT
>JBEBWH010000307.1:0-4321 GCA_040392305.1 Bradyrhizobium sp.
TTGCGTCGCGCAGCTGTCGGTCTCGCAGGCATTGTGGTCGCGATGTCTCCTGCATTTCTGTTGATGGTCGCAGGCATCGTCGCGCTTTCCTTCACCTCCAGCAATTTTTACGTTCTGGAAGTTCTGGTGCTGGCGGTGATCTATATGCAGTTCGCCGCAAGCTGGGACATTCTCTGCGGACATACCAACCAGGACAATTTCGGACTCGCGTTCTTTACCGGAAGCGCGGGCTATTGCGCCGCGATGCTCAACAAGTCGCTCGGGCTGTCGCCCTGGCTGACGGTGCCGGCGGCGGGGCTTCTCGCGGCTGCGGCGGGTCTTGGCATCGGCTGGCTGGCGCTGCGGTTGCGCGGGCCTTACTTCGCGCTTCTGACGATCGTCTTCGCGGCGGTGCTGTTCAAATGCGCTTATATCTTTTCGAAGTTTACCGGCGGCGAAGAAGGGATATCCGGGATCGATTCGTTCACCAGCAGCGTCGAGACCGACCTACTGGTATGCGTGGCGCTGCTGTTCGCGTCCGTGTTCTGCATGACCGCGTTTGCACGCTCGCACTATGGCCTTATCCTGCGCTCGACCCAGCATAATGAAGACGCCGCGATCGCATCGGGTATCAACACCGCGCATTACAAGATTGTCGGTTTCGGCGTCAGCGCCTTTTTCGCCGGCATCGGCGGAACGATGTTTGCGCATACGCATATGCAGGTCAGCCCGGAACTGATGGCGGGCTCGTTGTCCATTCTCGTGGTGCTGATGGCAGTCGCCGGGGGGCGCGGAACGCTGCTTGGGCCGGTCTTCGCGGCCGCTATCCTGACCTTCTTCAATGAATGGCTGCGTGTGATCGAGGTCTATCGCCCGATCATTTTTACCGCCTCGCTTATTCTGCTGATCTATATTTTCCCGAGCGGCGTTGCGAACACGGCACTTCTGGCGCGTGCGCGCGGCCTGCGGCGATTCCTGTTGGGGCGGGAGGGGTAAATGGCGCTGCTCACCGTTTCCAATCTCTCGCGTCATTTCGGTGGGGTGAAGGCCGTCCACGAACTGGATTTTCACGTCGATGCCGGCGCCATCTTCGGCATTATTGGTCCGAACGGCGCGGGCAAAACGAGCCTCTTCAATCTGCTGACGGGCTTTCTCAGCGCTGGCAGCGGTTCGGTACGTTTCCGCGATCGCGAGATCCTCGGCGAAAAGCCGCACCGGCTGGTCGATATGGGCATCGCCCGGACCTTTCAGCTGGTCAAACCGTTCTTCGGAATGACTGCGCTCGAAACCTTGATGATTCCGGGATGGGCGCAGCGCGTGCGCGCGCAATTGCACAGCACGGACGCGCGAGAAACACGCGCCCGCGAGCAGCTTGCCCGCCTCGGCTTGGCGGACAAGGCGGCGGTTTTGGTCGATGATCTCAATCAAGGCGAGTTGCGGCTTCTCGATATCGCGCGCGCGGTGGCGACCGAGCCGGAAATCCTGTTTCTGGACGAGCCTTTCTCGGGGCTCGGGCAGGAGCACATTGCGCGCCTGTCGACGATGATCACCGATCTCAAGCGCTCGGGCGTCACGATTGTCATCATCGAGCACCGCCTGCGCGAACTGATGCAGCTTGTCGAGCATGTGATGGTGATGAATTTCGGCAGGAAGCTGACCGAAGGCGATCCCGCCGATATCGTTCAGGACGCTGCGGTTATCGAGGCTTATCTGGGCAAGGGGAAGCATCTTGGCGCTGTTGGAGGTTGACCGGCTGAGTGCGTTCTATGGCCATTTGCGCGCACTCAGCGATGTCTCGCTCGCCGTCGAAGCCGGCGAACTGGTTTCGATCATCGGCTCCAACGGCGCGGGGAAGACGACGTGTCTGCGCGCGCTGTCCGGCTTGATCGAGACCAGGGGAAGCATCCAGTTTGATGGCTGCGATCTGGCCGGCCTGAGCCCGCAGGACATCGTCGGTCTCGGCGTCGTTCACTGCCCGGAAGGGCGAAAGCTGTTTCCCGATATGACGGTCGGCGAAAATCTCAGTCTCGGAGCGTTCCTGCGCAGCGATCGCGCTGAAATCCGGAACGATCTGGAGCGTATCAACGAGCTGTTTCCCATTCTGCACGAGCGGCGCGAGCAGAAGGCGGGAACGCTGAGCGGCGGCGAGCAGCAGATGCTCGCCATCGGACGTGCGCTGATGTGCCGGCCGCGTATTCTTTTGCTCGACGAGCCGTCGTTCGGCATTGCGCCGATCATCGTCGACCGGATCTTCGAGGTGATCCAGCAACTCAATGCGGGTGGGCTCACCACGTTGCTGATCGAGCAGAATGTGACGCTTGCTTTGGATGTCTGCAGTCGCGCCTATGTTCTGGAGAACGGCCGGGTCGTGCTGGCCGGATCATCCGGCGAACTGGCCGCCAACAAAACCGTTCGCGAGACCTATCTTGGCATGTAGCCATCCGGGCGGTGCGGGACAAATCGAGACGGATGCGATGACGACGATCGAGAGCCTTTCCGCGCAGGCATTGCTGCGCCAGTTCGAAGCCAGGGCACTGTCCCCTGTCGAGGTTGCTGAAGACATTTTGAGGCGGATCGAACGGGATAATCCGGCGATCAATGCGTTCTGCGGACTGTACCCCGAAGAAACGCTGGCGATGGCGCGGGCGTCCGAGGCGCGCTGGCTGCGCGGTGAGCCGGTCGGACCGCTCGAAGGCGTGCCGGCGACGATCAAGGGTATGCTGTGGCAGAAAGGGTTTCCTAACCGGCGCGGCTCCCTGATTTCGCCGCTCGACGCCGCAACCGAGGACTCTCCATCGGTTGCGCGGCTGAGGGAGGCCGGTGCGGTCTTTGTCGGGCGCACGACGCTGTCCGAGTTCGCCTGGAAAGGCACGACGGACAGTCCGCTGACAGGCATCACGCGCAATCCGTGGGATACGCGCAAGACGCCTGGCGGATCGTCCGGCGGCGCGGCGGCGGCCGGCGCGCTCAATCTCGGCGTCATGCATCTGGGGACCGATGCCGGCGGCTCGGTGCGTATTCCGGCCAGTTTCTCCGGTCTGTTCGGCCTCAAGCCCAGCTTCGGTCGCGTGCCGACCTATCCGGCGTCTGCTTTCGTCGTGCTCTCGCATGTCGGGCCGCTGACGCGCACGGTGCATGATGCGGCGCTGATGATGAGCGTGATCGCGCAGCCGGACCGCCGCGACCTGATGGCGCATAACAGTCCGGTCCCGGATTATCTGACCGATCTCGGCAAGGGGGTGCGGGGGATGCGCATCGCCTGGAGCGTCGATCTGGGCTACGTCGATCGCCTCGATCCGGAGATTCGCGTGATTTGCGAAAGCGCGGTTCGTCGGTTCGAGGAGTTGGGCGCGATCGTCGAGCAAGCCACGCCTGATATCGCCGATCCGCGAGAGGTGATCCTGACGCTCTGGCGTGCGGGTGCGGCTGCGGCCCTGCGGACGATCCCGCGACGTCAGCACCAGTTGCTGGATCCGGCATTTGTTGCCTGCGCGGAGGCGGGCATGGGGCTGAGCGCGATGGATTTCCTCGATGCGTTCAATGCCCGCTCGGCCTTGTCGCGCAGCATGAATGAGTTTCACGATCGCTATGATGTGCTTGTGACCCCGACGCTTCCGGTGCCGGCCTTTGACGCGGGGTGCGATGTGCCCGCGGGGCAGGCAACCAACGAGTGGCTCGACTGGGCGCCGTATTCCTATCCCTTCAACCTGACGCAACAGCCGGCGGCAACGGTGCCGTGCGGCCTTACCTCGGCCGGGTTGCCGGTCGGTCTGCAAATCGTTGCACCGCTGCGGCAGGATGCGTTGGTGTTGCGGGTCGCTCGAGCCTTCGAACACGCGCAGCCATTCGAGTTCCTGTCCGCGCCTCGCAAGCTCACGTAGTTCGGCATCGATAGAAAGCGCCGTCGCCAGGCGGCGTTGCGTCACGGGCAAATGTGCTGCTCGCCCGGATGGCGCGCTGTGCCATTGATCGCTAGAGTGGAGCGTGTCGCTATCCCCCTGAAGCTCGTCTAGACGCCGGCAGGGCCGGCATCGCCCCGCATTCGGAGATTTCTGATGTCGCTTTTTGATTTGAACGGTCGGGTTGCTGTTGTCACCGGCGGCAATGGTGGCATCGGCCTTGCGATCGCGGAGGCGCTTGCAGCAGAAGGATGCGCGGTATCGATCTGGGGGCGCAATGAAAAGAAAAATGCTCAGGCCGTAGCAGCGATCGAGTCGAGGGGCGGGCGCGTGATGGCGGTTGCTTGCGACGTCTCGGATCGGCAGCAGGCCGAGCGGGCGACCCAGCGGACGCTGAAGCATTTCGGTCGCATCGATGGCTGCTTCGCCAATGCAGGCATCGG
>JBEBWH010000308.1:0-4270 GCA_040392305.1 Bradyrhizobium sp.
TCCGCAACTGGACCCGCGACGACTGGATCAAGGCGCTCGACGCCAACATGCTGACCCCGATCGAGCTGATCAAGGCGACGGTGGACGGTATGATGGCGCGCAAATTCGGCCGCATCGTCAACATCACCTCGGCGGCGGTGAAAGCGCCGATCGAGGTGCTGGGCCTCTCCAATGGTGCGCGCGCCGGGCTGACCGGCTTCGTCGCCGGGCTGGCGCGCAAGACGGTCGCCGCCAATGTCACCATCAACGCGCTGTTGCCCGGCCCGTTCGACACCGACCGCCTGCGCGGCGTCAACGCCGCGACCGCCAGGGCGAGCGGCCGTTCGGTCGAGGAGGTGACCAGCGCCCGCATGAAGGACAACCCCGCCGGGCGGTTCGGCGCACCGGAGGAGTTCGGCTATGCCTGCGCCTTCCTGTGCGGCGCGCAGGCGGGCTTCATCACCGGCCAGAACATCCTGCTCGACGGCGGGGCGTTCCCCGGCACCATGTAGGTCCGCCGCGCCTTGCCGGTTGAATTCATCCGCGCGCTGTCGCAAACAGGGCGCCAACGATCAAATGGAGAATGGCTGCAATGAAACTGGTCCGATTTGGCGATGCCGGCCGCGAAAAGCCCGGTCTGCTCGACGCCGAAAACCGCGTGCGTGACGTGTCCGCTCATATTGGCGACTGGACCGGCGAGGCGCTGTCGCCGCAAAACCTGGCCAAGATCAAGGCGCTCGATCCGGCCTCGTTGCCGCTCGTCGCAGGCGCGCCGCGGTTCGGCGCCCCGGTCGGCGGCACACCGAAATTCGTCGCCATCGGCCTCAATTATGCCGACCACGCCGCCGAGGCCGGCATGGCGATTCCGGCCGAGCCGATCGTGTTCCTGAAGGCGACCAGCAGCCTGTCCGGCCCGAACGACCCGGTGGAGAAGCCGCGCGGCTCGATCAAGCTCGACTGGGAAGTGGAACTGGCGATCATCATCGGCACGCGGGCGAAATACGTCTCCGAGGCCGACGCGCTCAAGCATGTCGCCGGCTATGCCGTCTGCAACGACGTCTCCGAGCGGCATTTCCAGATCGAACGGCTCGGCCAGTGGACCAAGGGCAAGAGCCACGACACCTTCGGCCCGCTCGGGCCGTGGATCGTCACCGCCGACGAGGTCAAGGACCCGCACAATCTGGCGATGTGGCTCGACGTCAACGGCGAGCGCCGCCAGACCGGCTCGACCGCGACGATGATCTTCAACGTGCCGAAGGTCGTGTCCTATGTGTCGGAATTGATGACTCTCAACCCCGGCGACATCATCACCACCGGCACGCCGCCGGGCGTCGGCATGGGCATGAAGCCGCCGGTCTATCTCAATGTCGGCGACGTCATGACGCTCGGCATCGAGGGGCTGGGCGAGCAGCGGCAGGAAGTGGTCGCGGCGTAAACGTAGCGCGCGCCCGCAAAATCGAAGTCGGAAAGGGCTCCCCGGTCGGGAGCCCTTTTTATTGGCTCGCATTGGCGATGCGAAGCGGCATCGCGATACGGCCGGCCGTGGCCCTGACGAAGTTGTGAGCACCGAGAGGTGGCATCGGGCCTTCGATGCGAAGTCGCCTGTTGCGATTGGTCGTCGCGGTGGCAAACTCCATGCGCCGCCGACCGGGGACGGCGAGGACGCCAGCATGCCACGTCAGCAGAGTTTTTCGATCGACCGCCGCGCCCTTCTCTCCGGTAGCGCCGCGCTGGCGGTGGCTGCCGCGCTGCCGCGCCTCGGCCATGCGCAGTCGCCGGTGAGGGAGTTTCGCCTCACCGCCGCGCCGGGCCGCGTCGCGCTGGCGGGCGCCGGCAATCCGCAAACCGCGGTGTGGAGCTTCAACGGACAGGTGCCGGGGCCGGAAATCCGCGTGCGTCAGGGCGAGCGCGTCCGCATCGCCGTGACCAACGACCTGCCCGAGGAAACCACGGTGCACTGGCATGGCATCCGCCTGCCGAACGCGATGGACGGCGTGCCGCATCTGACGCAGAAGCCGATCGCGCCGGGCGGGACGTTCACCTACGAGTTCGATTGCGCCGATGCGGGCAGCTTCTGGTATCACCCGCATGTCAACAGCGCCGCGCAGATCGGACGCGGCCTGTACGGCGCGTTGATTGTCGAGGAGCGCGAGCCGCTGCCGGTCGATCGCGACATCACCTGGGTGCTCGACGACTGGCGGCTGACGAAGGACGGTGCGATCAGCGACGACTTCGGCAACATGCACGACGTCAGCCATGCCGGGCGCATCGGCAATTTCATCACCGTCAACGGCAGGGTGCCGGAGACCTTCGAGGTGAAGAGCGGCGAGCGCATCCGGCTGCGGCTGATCAACACCGCGAATGCGCGCATCTTCGCGCTGGTGTTCGAGGATCACGCGCCGAAGATCGTGGCGATGGATGGCCACCCCGTCGCGCCGCATGTGCCGGAAGGCAACCGCGTCGTGATCGGCCCGGCGATGCGGATCGATCTGGTGATCGACATGCACGCCGCGCCGGGCCACTGGTTCTCGGTCATGGACGCGTTCTATCGCGACGGCGGGTATCGGCTGTTCGAGATGGTCTATGCCGACGAACCGTTGCGCAAGACGCCGCCTTCGCACGCCATCGCGCTGCCCGCCAATCCGCTGGCCGAACCCGATCTCGCGGCCGCGACGCGCCACGACATCGTGCTCGGCGGCGGCATGATGGGGCAGATGGCCTCGGCGCAGGTCGATGGCCGCGCCATGGACATCCGCTCGATGTTCCGGCGCGGCCTGATCTGGGCGATCAACGGCGTCGCTTCGACCGAGCACGTCCACGCGCCGATGCTGACGGTGAAGCGCGGCAGTTCGCACATCTTCAACATCGTCAACGAAACGGCATGGGGCCATCCGATGCATCTGCACGGCCATGCCTTTCGCGTGCTGAGCCGCAACGGCGAGCCGACGCGCCATCGCGAATGGCAGGACACTGTTCTGATCTCGTCGCGCGAACGCGTCGAGATTGCGTTCGTCGCCGACAATCCCGGCGACTGGATGTTTCATTGCCATGTGCTCGAACATCAGGCCGGCGGCATGATGGCGACGCTGCGGGTGGCTTGACCGATCCGTCCGGGTAAAAGCATGCTCGCCGGCGCAGATCGCTTGCGATCGACAGCCCCGCATGACACGGGGCGAAGAAGGAAGGAAACGCATGAAGCTGACTTTTTCGGCGGCCTCGCCGTTCGCGCGCAAGGTGCGCATCGTGGCGATCGAGCTCGGCCTGATCGACCGCATCGAATTCGTGCCGACCTCGGTGGCGCCGGGGCAGGCCAACGCCGTCTATTCCCACGACGTCAATCCGCTGCGCAAGCTGCCGGTGCTGATCCTCGATGATGGCTCGACGATCTACGATTCCGAAGTGATCGCCGAATATCTCGACGAGCTTGCCGGCGGAAAATTGTTCCCGGCGGCCGGCGCGGTGCGCTGGCGCGTCAAGACCGAACATGCGCTGACGCAGGGCATGCTCGATGCGATGCTGCTGTGCCGCTACGAGAAGCTGCTGCGGCCGAAGGAATTCCAGTGGCAGGTCTGGTATGACGACCAGTGGGAGAGGGCCTGGCAGGGGCTCGCCTGGTTCGAGGCGCGGCCCGACATCCTGTCGCGCCCGCTCGACATCGTGCAGATCGCGCTCGTTTGCGTGCTCGGCTATGCCGATTTCCGCTTCCCCGATTGCGGCTGGCGCAAGGCGTTTCCCAACCTCGCCGCCTTCAACGAGACAATGATGACGCGCGAGTCGGTGAAAATCTCGGTGCCGCCGGCGGGGTGAGGTTACTCGCTCTCCCGCGCGCGGTGGAGGATCAAGGGTGCGGGACCAGCATGCGCTCCAGCGTCGCCAGCCGGTCGGCCTCGCGCGGCGGCTTGTCCCAGCGCAGCCGGTTGATGCGCGGAAACCGCATCGCCACGCCGGACTTGTGCCGCGCCGAGCGCTGCAAGCCCTCGAACGCCACCTCCAGCACGAGGCCGTGGTCCGGCTCGTGCAAGACGTGGCGCACGGGGCCGAACTTCTCGGTGGTGTTGCGGCGGACGAAGCGGTCGATCTGTAGCAGCTCCTCGTCGGTGAAGCCGAAATAGGCCTTGCCGACCGGCACCAGTTGCGCGCCGGTCGCGCCGTCGGTCCAGACCCCGAAGGTGTAGTCGGAATAATACGACGAGCGACGGCCGTGACCGCGCTGCGCATACATCAGCACCGCGTCGATCAGATGCGGATCGTGCTTCCACTTCCACCACGGCCCCCTGGCGCGGCCGGGCAG
>JBEBWH010000309.1:0-4265 GCA_040392305.1 Bradyrhizobium sp.
GTCGACAGGCTCGCCGACAGCGAGAAGCCGCCGGTGCCGGGCACCAGATCGGCGAACATGTCGGAGGTCAGCGTCAGGCTCTCGCCCTTGGCCAGCGAGCGGATCGAGCGCCGGGTGAGGACCTGCGTCGCAGGCTTCACGTCGAGCGCATAGTGACGCCGCAGCGACAGACCATCAGGGCCGCTGATCGCAACGTCGAACGTGGCTTGCCCCGTGCCCGCCGCATCGATGGCGAGCGCCACCGAGCGCCGCTCCTTCGCGCCGAGCCGCAATGTCGTTGCCGGGTTGCCGGACAGTTTCACCGGACCGCTGGTCTTGATATCGACCACATAGTCGCCCGGCGTGCCTTCGACATTGTCGAGATCGAAGTTCAGCGTGCCCTGATCGCCGCTTAAGAGAAAGCGCGGCAGCGTCGCCGTCAGCACGACCGGGTCGCGAACGGTCACGTCAATATTGGCGCGGCCGAGTTTGGTCGCGCTCCACGCCACCGCCATCACCCGCGCGGTGCCGGCGAACTCCGGAATGTCGAACGCAATCTCCGCAGTCCCGTCAGCGCCGACCGTGACGATGCCGGAATACAGCGCAAGCGGCTTCTGCGTCGGCGGGCTACCCTGCAATTCGGCGGCCGCGATATCGCCGCCAGTACGGATCGCTCCGCGCGTGCCCTGCATGCCGTCGATCAACTGGCCATAGAGATCGCGGATTTCCGCCGTCAGCCGCCGCTGACCGAGATAGTGGTCGTCGGGCGCTGGCGGCTTGTAGCCGGTGAGATTGAGGATGCCGACATCCACCGCCGCGACGACAACCTTGGCGTCCTCGCCCGCATTGAGGCCGGCGATCTTCACCGGCAGCTTCAGCGTCGTGCTGGGCCGCACGAGATCGGGCGGCGACAGGCTCACCTGCAAGGTGCGCGCGCTCTTGTCGATGCCGAACCATTTGATGCCGATGGCGCGGCCGGGCATGCGCTGCGCGGCCGTATCGAGCGGACGGCGCAGCGTGGTCACGACATAAGCGCCGGTGCCCCAGTCGCTGCCGACCGGGATTTTCACCTGCGAAGTTCCTTGCTTCACATCGACGGTCTGCGTGGTCAGCAGACGGTCGCCCAGCACGTTGACGGTCAGCTTGCCGGCGGTCCGCGCATTGACCGACACCACCATCGTCTCGCCGGAGCGATAGTCCGGCTTGTCGATCGAGGTTTCGAGCAGATCGGGCGTATCGGCCCCGCCGTCGGAATACCAGCCGACGTCGAACGTCACCGACGTCAGCGGGCCGTCGGCATCCGCCGTCCTGACATCGAGCCGATAGCGGCCGGGCTGCGGCGAAACCTCAACGCGCGCGGGCGTGTCGGCGGCAACGGCGATCTCGCCATCGGCCACGCGCCGCGTCGTTTTGATCGGCTCGTACTCCCACGAGCCGCCCTGGCGGTACCACTGATAGCGGGATTCCAGCTTAAGCAGTTCATAGCGCACATCGTTGCGCGCGAGCCGCGAGCCGTCCGGCGCGACCAGCACCACATCGAACGCCGCCTTGTCGCCCTCCGCGACGCTCTTGTCAGCGAACAGCGGCTTGACGCCAAGCATCGCCGCCTTCGGCGCGACCGGCAGCACCAGCTTGCGCTCGACGGCACGACCGCCGCTCTCCGCCATGCGCACGAAAATCTGCGCTTCCTGCGGGCGGGTCGATTCCGGCGGTCTGGCGAGCGCAACATCGAAGCGCGCCGCGCCGTCCGCATCGGTCTCTGGCAGGCCTTCGAGCGGCGTGCGCTCGTTGCTCGCCATCTCTTCGTCGGCAATGCCGAACTGATAGCCGGCATAGCCGGTACGCTCCGTCGCCGGCGCAATCAGCATATCGCCCTCAAGCGTCAGGCCGGAGGCCGGCGCGCCATAGAGAAAGCGGCCCGCGACCTTCAGTTCGACCGGCTTGCCGGTGCCGATCTGCTTCGCATCGCTCGCAAGCTCGAACTCGATCCGGTCCGGAATGTAGTCTTCGACCATGAAGGTGGTCTCGCCGACGGCGCGCGCCTTCGGGTCGGTGAAGGCGCGCGCGCGCCATGTCCCGGTCGGCACCGCCGCATTGAGCGGCAGTGCAAGCGAACGGCCGCCCGCGCCCTGATCCGCTACCGTCACGCGGCGAAACTCGACGCCGTCCGGCCGCTCCACCACCAGCGTCAGCGGCGCGCCAGCCAATGCGTTGCCCTGTCCATCGCGCAAGAGTGCCGTGAGATAGACTGTTTCTCCCGAGCGGTAGACGCCGCGCTCGGCATAGACAAACACATCGGCATTCGCCGGCACGACGCGCCCCGCGACGCCACGGTCGCTGAGATCGAAAGCCGCACTTTTGAGGCTGAGGAAGGCGTAATCGGTCGCGCCGGTGGTGACGACCAGCATCGCCGGCGCCAGCCCGCCCTCGCCGCGCGCAAGTCCCGCCTCGAACAAGGCGTGGCCGCTGGCATCGGTCGATCGCGTCGCGAGAATTTCGTTGTTGCGCGCGACCAGCTTAACCTCGGCCTGGGCGACGGCGTCGGTCGAGGCCAGCGAATTGACAAACACATGAATGCCGTCGTGGCCCGAAAACGCCGTCAGGCCGAGGTCGGAGACGATGAACCACTGCGTCGCCAGCGCCTCGTAATTCTCGTCGCCGCCACCCGGCCCCTTCGGCGCCGCCGTCATCACATAGACGCCCGGCTGCAGATCGCCGAGCGCCTGATCGACCGGAAAGGCGGTGGTGGTGTCCTGATTGAGCGGCGATTCCGTCGCGACCTCGCCTGACCAGACCCTGATGCCGGTTTCGCTGCCGAGCGTCGACAGCTCATACGGCGACAGGCTGCGCTGGAAATCGCTGCCCAGCACCGTGTTGACGAGATTGCGGTCGCCGATGCGGAACACCTGCACCATCGCGGCGCTGGTGTTGACGCTCACCAGCGGGATGCCGCGCTGGCCGGTGCGTGGCAGCACATAGGCGCGGCCGGTGAAGCGCACGAACGGCTTGCGGTCGCGCACATAGACGTTGAACTCCGCCGACTTCGGCAGCGTCTCGACCACCGTCGACGGCAGCCCGGCGCGCAGATGGAGGTTGTAACGCTCGCCGTGCTTCAGCCCCTCGACGCAGAGCTGACGCTCTTCCGACGACAGCGCCGGACTATCTGTCCCCGCCTGCGTCACGTAAGGCGAAAAATCGGCGCGTCTGGCGAGATCCTCCGAAAACTGGAAGCAGACGCGCGGCGTCGCCCCGTCGGAATCCACCGTGTAGTCGAGAAGCCGGAAGCCATGCTCGCCGCGCAGCTTCTCGTAGGACGCGCGCACCTCGGCCACCTCGCGCAGATCGAGCGACAGCCGCAGCGCATCGAGCGCGGGCCGCCACAGCCGGCGGAGCGACATCGCCTGCCCCAGCACCGCCAGCGCCTGCGCCTCTTCGCCGGCATTCCCGGCGCGCTGATAGGCGATATAGGCGGCAGTGGACGCACGCTCGCGCATCAGCGTCTGCTCGGAGTTGTTGGCGGGGCGGATCTGGAGGACGGTCTGCGCCAGACGCAGCCAGTTGGCGCTGTCCTCCGGCGCGACCGAGGCGATCTGCCCAAGGATCTGCAGCCCGGCCCGTGGATCGTTGCGGCGGAACGCCGCATCGGCGTCGCCGCGCAACATGGCGGCCGATTTGGCGACCACGCCCGCATTGCTCTTGATCTCGGCTTCGAGCCGGATCGCCGAATCGGCCAGATCGTCGCGGCGGAAACTCTTCTCGGCCGCATGCGCCGCGAAAGCGCCCATCGCCATCGTGAGAGCAAGGAAAACCGCGACGCAACGGGCCAGACCGGTCATGCAGAACTCCCCCTTGGATCAACCGAACAAGCGCTATGGCAGAAAGGTGACAGTCTCATGGCTGTCTTATGGAAGGGCTCGGGGCAAGCGCAAGGGTTCGGGCGAACCCGCCTCTTGATAAGGTCGCCGGGAAACGCGCGAGGTTCAAAAAACGGGCATGAAAGTGTCGGCTTTTTAACCGGGCGATGCTATGAAGCCGCCACGGCCCCGTAGCTCAACTGGATAGAGCACCTGCCTTCTAAGCAGGATGTTGCGTGTTCGAGTCACGCCGGGGTCGCCATCCCCATCGCGCGACTATGCGCGGGCGGTGCGCAGGCGCCGACGGCTTCGCAAGGCGCCGCCGGCAAGGCCGAAGCCGGCGATCAGCATGGCCCATGCCCCCGGTTCGGGCACGGCGGCATAGGCGTCTATCGTCAGCCGGTAACGGCTGTCGTCCCAGGCCGAAAACGT
>JBEBWH010000310.1:0-4233 GCA_040392305.1 Bradyrhizobium sp.
ACGGCGATCGTAGGCGTCGTCATCTGCCGCGGCTTGTAGAACGGCGCATTCAGCTTCGCGTCGGCGGCGTGATCGCGGTCCGCCAGCAATTCGTTGAGATCGTGGCCGCTGGAGAATGCCAACTCCCCCGCTCCGGTAATGACCACGCAACGTACCGAACCGTCGGCCTCGGCCGCATCGAGCGCCTCACCGAGCTGCAACGTCATCTCCGAGGTGAACGCATTGCGCCTCGCCTCGTTGTCGATGGTCAGGATCAGAATGTCGCCATCCCGATGGCTGCGGATCGACGGCATCGGCTACTCCACCGTCAGCATGGCTGCGAGACGATCGGGATCGGCGACGACATCCTCGCGCTTGAGATGTTCGACGATCTGGCCGTTCTCCATGATGTAGAAGTCATCGCCCACGGCCAATGCCAGCGGCAGGCTCTGCTCGACCAGAATGACGCCGATACCACGGGCACGCGCGGCATCGATGGACTCTCTGATGGCGTCGACATAGCTCGGCGCGAGCCCCTCGGTCGGCTCGTCGAGCATCATGTAGGCGGGATTGGCGAGCATCGCGCGGGCCACGACGAGCATCTGCTGCTCGCCGCCGCTCAGCGTTCCCGCCTTCTGGTTCATGCGCTCGCCAAGCCGCGGAAAGATGCGGAGCGCTTCCGCGATCGTGAAATCGTCGGACGCCCCCGTCTTGCGGATCGATACGCGCAGGTTTTCCTCGACGGTGAGATTGGGAAAGACCTTGCGATCCTCGGGCACCAAAGTGACGCCCATCTGCGAGCGCTGATAGGTCGGCCCCTGCACTTCGCGGCCGTTGAGGAGTATCCGTCCTTCGGTCCGATCGACCAGCCCCATCGTGGCGCGAAGAGTGGTGGTCTTGCCCATGCCGTTGAGGCCGAGCAGGCAGACGACGGTGCCCGGCCGGACTGTGAAGCTCACGCCGTGAAGGATCTGGCTGGCGCCATAGAAAGCGTTCAAGTTCTCGAAGATCAGCGCCTCACTCATGTGGCGAAGCTCCCATGGAGATAGGCCTTGCGGACCGCCTCATCCTCGCGGATCTGATCCGGCGGCGCGTCGGCGATCACCTCGCCATGCTGCATCACCGTGATGCGGTCCGACAGCCGCATCACCATGCCCACATCGTGCTCGACCACGACGATCGTCAGATTGAGGGTTTCACGCAGGCTGAGGATCAATGCGGCAATCGTTTCACGATCCCCGCGAGACATGCCGGCCAGCGGTTCATCCATCAGAATGAGCTTCGGCTTCAGCGCGAGCCCGATGGCGATATCAAGCGCCCGCTGATAGCCGTGCGCGAGTTCGCCGGCGATCACGCCTTCCCTGCCACGCAGCCCCACCTGCGCAAGAATGTCTTTCGCTTCGGCTTCAATCGCATCTTCGCGCTGGCGCGGCTGCCAAACCGACTGATTCACGCCGTCGCGCGAGCGGATCGCAAGCGCCACATTTTCCATGACGGACAGCTTGCGGAAGATGCTGGTGCGCTGGAATGTGCGCGCCAGCCCTACTTTCGCCAGCCTTTCCGGCGGCCAGCCGGTGACGTCGAGGCCATCGAATGTCACCCGCCCGGCGACCGGAGCGATCGACCCTGTGATCAGATTGAACAGCGTCGTCTTGCCGGCGCCGTTGGGACCGATGATGGAATGAATTGCCGCTCTCTCGACCGTCAGATTGACGCCGTTGACGGCTTTCAGGCCGCCGAAATTCTTCGACACATCGACGACACTGAGGATCATGATGCGACCCCCGCCTGTCGCGTGGTCACTCGCGCCCAAAGATTGGAGAGCACACCGAAGATTCCGCCCGGCGCAACGATCACGATCAGAACGAAAAAGCCGCCGAAATAAATCAGCCACGCGCTGGTGAAGCTGCTGACATAATGCTCGGCCACGGTGAAAACGGCGGCGCCCAGAACCGGACCGATGATGGTGCCGACCCCTCCCAGCACGACGTACATCAGGATCTTGCCGGATTCGAACCAGTGCAGCATGTCCGGCGAGGCTGCACCGTTGAAGAGAACGAACAGCCCGCCCGCCAGCGCCGCAAGCGAGGCCGAGACGACATAGGCGAGAAGTTTGAGGAAGCCGACATTCATGCCGACGAAGCGCGCGCGCTCCGTGTTCTCGCGGATCGCCAGCCACGACTTGCCGAGCGGCGAGCGACGCACATGGAAGGCAATGATGAGCGCGAGCAGCAACACGCCATAGAGGATCAGATACCAGACTTCCGGCCGCACGATCGACACGCCGAACGCCGTCGGAACAGGAATGCCCTGCAATCCGTCCTCGCCGCCCGTGATGTCCGACATCACGAACACGAAGGCGAACATGATCTGGCTCAGGGCCAGCGTCAGGATCGCGAAGGCCTTGCCGATCTGACGCACGAGAATAAAGCCGATGACCGTAGCCAACAGCGCCGCGGCGACAACCGTCAGCGGCAACAGGAACAGCATCTCGCCGGTCAGGTATTTTGACGCAAGCCCCGTCACATAGGCGCCGAAGCCGTACCAGGCCGCATGACCGAATGAGAGCAGCCCCGTGTTACCCATCAGAAGATCGAGGCTGAGCGCCACGATGGCGGCAAGCACGGCATGCGAAGCCAGCATGAGGGCGAACGGCATGCCCGCCGTCCAAAGCGGGAGGGTCGCGCCGACCAGCGCCACCGCAACGATGAGAAGACCGTAGCGGCGCCGGGTCGCGTGCCCGGACGCGATCGTATCAGGTTTCACAGTCGCGCTTTCGCTCATTCCGTTCTGCCCTCCCCGAAGAATCCGCGCGGCCAGTTGATCAGCATCGCCATCACCAGGGCGAAGAGGAGCATCAAGGCGAGCTGACCGCCGAAGTAACCCTCGCCGAACACGATGATCAGCCCGACCACGTAAGCCGCGACGATCGCGCCGCGCAGGCTGCCGAGGCCGCCTATGATGACAGTCATGAATGCGAGAATGAGAATCTTGTCGCCCACGGCCGCATGCGCGGTGAAGATCGGCGCGCCGACGACGCCGGAGACTGCCGCCAGAGCCGCGCTCACGCCGACCACGGAATGCATCAGCCATTCGCGATTGATGCCGAGACATGCGCCCATTTCGGGATCGTCGTTCGCCGCGCGAACCCGCAGGCCCCAATCGGAATTCTTGAGGAACAGCAGCAGTGCCAGCGTCAGCGCAACGGCAATGGCCGAAAGAAAGATGCGGTAGACAGGAAGCGAAAGCGATCCGGCCGTCACCACACCCTGCAGCTCGGCCGGTACGGGCATGATCTGAACGGTTCGGCCACCGAACTCATACAAGACGCCGGTGATGAACAGCGCGAGACCGAACGTCAGCAGCAGGCTGTCGACCATCGGCCGGTCGCGGATACGCGCAAGAATGGCCCAATCAAGCAGGATGCCGACAGCGCCGACGCACAGCGGCGCGACGATGAGCGCTGCCCAGAACGGAAGGCCGGATTTCGACAACCAGATCCCGGCCATGGCACCGAGACTGAAGAAGGCCCCGTGAGCAAAGTTCACGATCCGGCCAACGCCATAGATCAGGGTCAACCCGAGGCTGAACAGCAACAGCACCGAGCCCATGACCAAGCCGTTCACCGCCAGCGATGCAGCTAGCATGACGTCTCCTTAGTCGCGTTTTCTCTCCCGTTTTGATGCTACAATCGACATTAGGATTGTCAACAATCTTATAAAAGAAAATATCGGACGACGCGTGGGGTGAAGGTCAGAGGCTCCCCGATGCGACGCTCGCCGGGCTCCGACAGCCTTGGAGGGACGGCCATTTGAGGGGCAGCTATCGATCAGGCCGAGGCGAGCGCAAAGCCTCCGCAGACAGCCCCGTGATTGATCACTGTCGATCGGCGGCAACAAGCGCACGGACTTCAGATGGAAACAGGAATGAGAGGGCGCGGCCGCTCAAGCGCGGACACTGTCGGCGAGCCGACCTCAATTGTTGCACGCCGCGCTTGCGCAAGCGCGGGGATTGCTAGCCGACCGTCGGCCAGCACGACGCGGTTCAACCGGTCAAAATTATCAGGCCGTTTTCTCCACCCGCGCCATATTAAGGATCGCTGGGGCGGCTGAAAGCATCAGATCACCAGCGCGGCCATCGGCACGCCCCGCTCGATCCCCCCGAACGGCGCAGTTGATCGTCGATTCCGGCACATCCGTAGGCGACGATCTTCGCGAGGACGCGCGGCTCGTCACGATATTTGGTTCGATACGG
>JBEBWH010000311.1:0-4213 GCA_040392305.1 Bradyrhizobium sp.
CTCGGGATCGTTCGAAGGCGAGATCAGCCTGTTCGACAAGGCACCGCCCAATGTGTGCAACATCAAAGTATCCGGCGCGGGCACCCTCGGCCACGGTAACGGCACAGCCCGTTTTGAACTCGTTCCCGACGGCGAGAACAGCTGCCAGTTGATCTATCAGGGCGTCGGCGAAATCGGCGGACTGGTTGCTGGCGTCGGCCAGCGCATACTCAGCAGCGTTTCAAAGCATCTGATCGGTCGATTCTTCACCGCGCTACGCAAAGAGTTCGAACCGTCATTGGAAAAGACCGCGAGCTAACGCGGCACCTTAAGTGGCTGCGGCTCAAAGACGCCGCCAGCCTGTACAACCAGAGCAATTGAAAGCACTGACACAGGGAGGGACTACAATGAAAAATATTCTGCTTGGCCTCGCGGGAGTAGCGACGGCGCTGTCGATGTCGCCAGCTCAGGCCCAGGCCCCCGCGCCGCTGTCGATCGTTGTATTCGGACCACCTTCACTCGGCGCGTTCCTGCCTCCGGTCATCAAGGCGAAGAAGTTAGACGAAAAGCACGGCCTCGCCATCAAATTCGAGGAGCGCACTCCTGATGCCTATGCCGCACAGTTCAATTCCGGCGAGTTCAAGCTCGGCGGCAGCGCCGCGCTGCTGACCGTCGGCCTTGCCGATACGCGCGGCGTCAAGGTGACTTACCTCTTCAACCTGTTTGATTTCTGGGGCGCGGTGGTTACCGCCCGACCCGACGTCAAAACCGTGAAGGATCTGGAAGGCAAGGACATCGCCGCAGCCAAGGGCACCACGAACTACGTGATGTTCGACTGGTTCGCGCGCCAGCTCGGGGCCGACCCTTCCAAATTCTCTGTAGTGAACACCGCAACGCCTGGTCTCGTCGGCTACGCAATGGCGGATCGCGCGACGGCTGTGCAGCTATGGGAACCGGCCTATACCACGCTGATCTCCAAGAAGCCGGATATCCGGACGATTGATCTGAGGATCGCTGACAGCTGGAAGAAATTCACGGGCAGCACGAACATTCCGTATCTCGGCGTCGCTGCACATATCGACTGGGTCGAGAAGAATCCTGCACTGGTGGCCAAGCTCTACGCCGCCTACAAGGATGCGGCCGAGTGGGTCGCAACCCATCCGGATGACGCTGCGAAGCTCATTGCCGCCAAGGGCACCGATGAACAGCGTCAGGCCATCGCGGCTCTCATCCGCGCCAATGACCGCCTCGGGATGAACGTGAAGTGGGCGTCCGACGTGAAGAAGGAGATCACGTCGGTCTACGCCGCAGGCAAATCGACTGGCTTCCTCGGCTCCGACCCGAATGCAGCAACCATCTATCAGGCTCCAAAATGACGAATTCGATGCAAACAGCCACGCCATCGCAATCAGTCATGCTGATTGCGATGGCCAAGCGGCTGTGGACGATGATCATGCCGTTTGTGGTTGTCGGCCTCATCTGGCAGTTCGCGGGATTGTTCTTTCCGCGATTTCTTTTCCCCTCGCTGGTTGACGTCTTCTGGCGCTGCGGAGAAATCCTGCTTTCCGGCGCGATGATGAGTGACGTGATCGCGACCGTGCTTCGCATTATTGGCGGCCTTGTCGGCGCATTCGTCGTCGGCACCGCCCTCGCTTTGATCATGGCTCGCTCACAGGCCGCGGATCAATTCCTTTCCCCGATCCTGTCGCTGTTTCAGGGAATCCCCGCACTGTCGTGGGTGGTATTTGCCATCATCTGGTTTCACGGTATCGAGTTCCGAATCTTCTTCATCATGGTGGTGACCACTCTGCCTGCCTTCACTTTTCAGGTGCTGGGCGCGCTGCGCGCAATGTCGAAGGATCTCGCCGAAATGGTACTGAGCTTCCGGCCGACTCGCATGAAGCTGTTCCGCGCGATGATCCTGCCGGCGGTGCTGCCCGATATCCTCACGGCGTGGAAGGTCAATCTCGGCAATGCCTCGCGCGTCGTCGTCGTCGCCGAGCTGGTCGGCGCGACCGGCGGCATCGGCTATCAGCTGCTTCAACAGCAACAACTATTCGACATGGCGGGAGCCCTCGCATGGACGCTGCAAATCGTGTTCTTCGTGCTGATCATGCAAGCCATTCTGACGTTGATCGAGAACACCGCTTTCCGTTATCGCGCAGTCTCGGAGCGCACGATATGACCGCTCCCGCCAACGACAGGGACGTCGCCATCCATCTTGGCGGCGTTTCCAAGATTTTCGGGAAGGCTGACGCCGTCAACGTGTTTCGGGCTGTCGATAATCTCGACCTTGACGTCCGGCAGGGCGAAATGCTGGCGCTCCTTGGCAAGACCGGCTGCGGAAAATCGACGATTTTCAACATGGTCGCCGGGCTCACCGAGCCAAGCCAGGGCACGGTGCGGGTCGACGGCCGCGACCCGTTCACCGACTTCAACGCCTTCCGCGGCAAGATCGCCATCGTGTTTCAGGGCGACCGCCTGCTTCCTTGGCGCTCGGCAATTGCCAATGTCGAGTTAGGGTTGGAAATGCTGGATGTGCCGGCCGCGGAGCGGCGGCAGACAGCGCAGCACTGGCTGACCAAGCTTGGACTTTCCGGCCATGAACACGACTATCCGCATGCGCTGTCCGGCGGCATGCGCCAGCGCGTCTCGATCGCACGTGCATTCGCAACGAATGCCAGTATTCTTCTTTGCGACGAGCCTTTCTCCGCGCTCGACGAAATGACGGCGAACAGGCTGCGCGGCGAATTCCACAAGCTTGTCAAGGAGAACGGCAAGACTGCCGTGTTCATCACACACTCGATCAATGAAGCGCTGCAGATTGGAGACCGCATTGTCGTTCTCAAGCGGCCGGCCAAGATCGCATACGACGTCAGCCTCGACTCCGGGACAACAGCTGCAGAAAAACAGACCATCCGCCAGCACATCGAGGACGTGCTCGCCGCCTGATCCGGCAATTCCAGGAGATTGAGCCGCCGAAGCCGAGGCAACGGCGGCTGGAGCGAGGTGAATCGCTCTGGGTCGTTTTAAGTTTCGCCGGAACCAAGGGCTAAGTGCGCCGCTACCGCAATCTCCTATAGATGCTCCGCGCGCAACTCATTGGCACTTTTAGGTGACAAGAGCCCCGGCGCAACGTCAAGCACGGTGTGAGCACCATACTGGCCCATTGCGTGGAGACGATGGACGGCTCGAGCATAGGCTACGAGAACACTGGCGGTGAACTCGGGATTACTCTCAAGCTTGAGGCTGTATTCAATCACTTGCGTCTTCTCAGCCGAGGTGTTGCCGCTGCGAATCACAAATCCGCCATGTACCATCGCTCCGTGATCACGCTCCAGTTCCTGCTGGGTGGTAAAATTTACGCTCGTATCATACCCATCGAAATAATGAGGCATCGTAACGATGGCCTCACGCACGAGTTCTGGGTCGGCGCCCTCCTCGAGCACGACGAAGCATTCGCGTCGGTGTCTCTCGCGGGTGGTGAGCGTCGGGCGTGAACCACTGCGGACCCGGTCAACGGCCTCCTTGACCGGGCGGGTATATTGCACTGCTCCCGCGACGCCTGCCAATTTTCTTATCGCGTCGGAATGCCCCTGGCTCAATCCATCGCCCCAGAAGGTGTAGGTCGCGCCATCTGGCAACAGGGCCTCGCCCAGAACACGATTGATCGAGAACACACCGGGGTCCCAGCCTGCCGAGATCAATGCAGTCCGTCGGCCGTCCCGTGCGGGCGCGTCCATTGCGGCGAAATATTCCGGGATGCGCGCATGAGTATCGAAACTGTCGACGGTATTGAACGAGGCAGCGAGCTCCGGCCCCTGGCGGGGCAAATCTTCTTTGGAGCCGCCGCAAAGGATAAGAACGTCTATACGGTCCCTATGCGCATCGAGCTCGGCCAGGCCATGAACCGGCGTTGCCGCGTGACGCAGAACAAGACTCTCGGGTGGCCGGCGAGTATAAATGCCCGCGATCAGCATATCGCGGTTCTTTGCCACCGCCGCTTCAACGCCACGCCCCAGATTTCCGTATCCCACGATACCAATACGGATCTTTTCCGACATCACGCAACTCCTGCAACCCGGCTCAATTGGCCGGAGAATAACAAACGTTCAGACTGCAACATGACGCAACACGAAGTCCATCACAGAGCAGCTCTGGTAGCACGGCATTGATTCTATTGGGCAAGGAAAATGACGTTATCAAAGCCGGAATTGAACCGGACGACACTCGG
>JBEBWH010000312.1:0-4212 GCA_040392305.1 Bradyrhizobium sp.
AGCGACGCCTTGGAGCGACGCCTTGGAGCCGGGCGAAGCGAACTCGCGTGCCCTGCCTGCCGGCAGAGTTGTCAGCGAAGCCGGAGAGTTCGCGTCGAGTAGTCCGGTCCGTCACTCAAAAGCACGCGCGCTCCGCACAAAAAAGCCGCCTCGGGGAGGCGGCGTTGTCTGTAACTCTTTCCTGAAGCCGTTCGGATCGTCACCCCGGACGATGCCGTTCGGATGCGCTTAGCGGGCGACGGAGTTGATCGGCGTCGGGGTGGTAATGACCGTCGTGCTGTTGATGCCGTCGATCGCCGACTTCAGGATATAGCCGTTGGTGGCGTAGATGATCGGGTCGTTGACCGTCGCCATGATGGTGCGCAGATAGTTCAGGAACTTGGTGGTCTCGACCGATGACGCGTTCGACGTGTAGATGACGTCCTTGTTTCGCATCTCGAACGACTGCGACAGGAAGTATCCAGACGGATCGCGCAGATTGACGTTGTAGATGATGGGGATGATCGGTCCCTCGAAGCGCGAGAGATCGACGCCGAGCTTCTCGGCCACCTGCCGCGTTTCACCGCGATAGAGGAATACGGAGGCGGGGTCGGCCTGGCTGTCGTTCAGGCCGCCGGTCTTGCCGACGGCTTCGGCGAGCGAAATGCGCCAGGCGTCGAAGCGGAATTGCCCCTGCGTGCCGGCCGCGCCGAAGGCCACGAAGGTCTGCGGCTGGCTGAACAGATAGATCACGTCGTTCGGCAGCACGTAGATATTGTTGGACGGCTCATAGAGCAGCGCGCCGAACGGCACGCTCGCGCGATGGCCCTGACGCTCGAGCGTGACCCAGACGTCATAGCCCTGACTGTTGGGACCGCCGGCGCGGGCCACCGCATCAAGAATGCGTTCGCCGGACGGGCTCGCGGGAAAGCGGCCGGCCGCCTTGACGTCGCCCAGAACGCTGATCAGCGACGTGCGCTGATCGACCAGCGACACCACGACCTGCGGCTCGATGGCGCGGTTTTTCAGGGCCTCGACAATGGCGCGCTGCAGCTCGGTGGGGGTTCGGCCCTGCGCGCGGATCTCGCCGGCATAGGGCACGACGATATTGCCGTTGCTATCGACAGCCTGGCCCGGCAGCGTCACGAAGTTGCCCGGCCGCACGCCGGCTTCCGCAGGGATGAACAAGCCGCCGGCCGCGGCTTCGAACACGGTGACGGCCACCGTGTCGCCGATGCCGAAGCGGAATGCCTTGGGAGGCGTCCGGGCCGCGAATGCGGTCGAAAGGCGCGGCGACGCGTGGCCGACTATCCTTGCGGTTTCCGGGGTCAGCTTGACCAGTGCGTAGGGAAGGCTGTCGGGTGTCTCGACCTGCTGGCGCACGTCCATGCTTTGCGGACCGCTCGCCGGCATAAACGAGCAGCCGCCGCATGAAAGCGCGGCAAGAAGCACCGAGGTTTTCGCCCAGCTATAGTCTGACCCGAACAGAAGAATCCCCCAAATCGCCGAGTGCTGCGTCAAAATGACACCGGTTTGCTGCTTAAGCCAGCATTTCATCCCGGCGATGAAACGGATGCTGAGGACTGTTGCTTGTCGGCAACATGGCCGGACGGCGGGCGTGCGGCACGAGCGATTAACTGGAGGGAATCGGTGAGGCAGCTTTTATCCGCCGATATTCAAATCATTATTCATTCCGTATAGCCGTACCGGGCATAATGTTTATTATTGTAATATTCATTATGATAGGCGTCGTAGCGCTTCATCGCTGACATGTCGGTCTTGTTCAGCACCGTCCCGATCAGGGTGTCGTAGATGTTCGGCGCGGTGTGCAGGGCGTGCTGGACCACGTCGGTGCGGGTTTTGCCCCACTCCACCACCATGATGTAGCAGTCGATCAACGGGGTCGTCGCCCGCACGTCGACGACCGGCGCGAGCGGCGGCAGATCGACGATGATGTAGTCGTAGGCCGTCCGCAGCCTGTCGAACAGCTTGCGCGTTTGCTCGGCCGACAGGATTTCGCTGGTGTGGAGTAGCGAGCCCTTCTTTGCGGTCGGCAGGAAAGCGAGGTCGGTCTTCGGGTCGCGCCATACCACGTCGTCGAGCGGGCGCGCGCCGCTGATGACCTCGATCAGGCCGGCATTGGTGCCCGGCGCGAGGCTTGCCGAAAGGGTGGGGTTGCGCAGGTCGCAGTCGACCAGGATCACGCGCTTGCCGGCATGGGCGATCAGTTGCGCGAGCGACACCGCGATGGTCGATTTTCCCTCGTTCGGGAGCGTCGAGGTGATGCCGACGATCTTGTTCGAGGTTTCGGTCAGGTTGAGATCGATGCCGAGCTTGATGGCGCGGATGGATTCAGCAAAGCGCGACAGCGGCATGCTGGTCGCCGCCGACATGATTCCGGGCATGGTCTGGATGATCCGCTTGCCGGGATCATCGCTTTGAGCCTGCCTGCGGATCTTGGGCCGGTCGGCCTCCTTCAATAGGGGCACGATCGACAGACAGGGCAGGCCGAGGCCGGCCTCCAGGCTTGAGCCGGTGCGGAAGACGCGATCCATGATGGTTCGCAGCAGGCCGATGCCGCAGCCGAGCGCGATGCCGCCAATGCCTGCCATCGCAAGGATCATGATGCCCTTCGGTTTGCTCTTGCTGAGCGGTGGCGAGGCCGGCGAAATGATCCTTATGTCCGAAATCGGGAACGATTCCTGCTGTACCGATCCCATATAGCGCTGGAGGAAGCTCTCATAGAGCGCGCGATAGCCTTTGGCGCGGGTTTCCAGCTCCCGCATCGTCGTCTCGGCCGTATTGACGGTGCGCGATTGCGCGACCGCCTGGGCGAGTTGCTTCTCGGCCTCCTCCTGCCGTTGCTTGGCGACATCGAGATCGCCCTGCGCCGTCTCCGCCAGCCGTCGCACCTCGTCCATGATGGAGGTGCGGATATCCCTGGTCCGCGTGCGCAGGTTGACGACCGCGAGATGGTCGCGGCCGTAGCGCGATGCCCAGTCTTTTTCGCGCCGCGTCAGTTCGAGATATTGCTGGCGCAGGCCGTTGATGATCGGGCTGTTCAGAACTTCCGAAAGCGGCGCGTCGATATTTTTGTCGAGCGAACCGTTGGCGCTCGCTTGCAGGATCGCGTGATAGCGGTTCAGGCGCGCGGTCGCCTCCGAGGTGAGCGCGCGCGCCGCAACCAGACGGCTGTTCAGCTCCGTCACCTGCTGTTCGTCCATCAGCTTGCCGCTTGCGGCGACGATGTTGTTCTGTTTCTTGAAGGCGTCGACGGCGCGCTCGGCCGTCAGCGCCTGCTGGCCCAGTTCGCGCAATCGTTCCTGCAGCCAGCTTGTCGCGGTTTTGTTGGCGTCGAACTTGGCGTTGAGCTGGTCGGTGATATAGGCCTGCGCGATGGCGTTGGTGATTTCCGCGGCGCGTGCGGGATTGCTGGCGCTGAAGCTGATGTCGATGACCTTGCTGAGGCCGACCCGCGCCGCCGTCAGCCGCTTGGTGAACGCCTCGGCCAGCGCGTCGGGGATGTCGCCCGGCGGTTGGGCGGGCTGGGCGGGCTTGTCGCTTTCAAGCCCGAGCCGTACCTTGAAGCTGGACCACGCATTTCCCGGCGACGGTGCTGCGCCGGTGAAGTCCGGATCATCGTACAGCTTGAGCTGAGTGATCACGGTCTTGGCGATCGATTTGGACTGCAGGATCTGAAGCTGGCTCTCGATCTGCGACGCGTCGATCGTCGGTTCTGCCAGCACCGATTGCTGTTGTACGAACTGGTTCTTCGGATTGCCGAACAGGACCTTTGCCTGCGCCGTAAAGGTCGGCGGCGTGATCCGCACGTAGATGACGCCCGCCGCGAGCGCGAGCAGGGTGACGAACAGGATCACCGCATATTGCTGGCGTAGAAAGTTCAGCGCGAACTGGACGATCTGGCCGAGACCGTCCGACGCGTTGGCGTCATGCCGGTCGAAACCGGATCGGTCGGTCTGTAGCATGTGACTTTGCAGCATAGGCTTGGCTCACTGCCCGGCGTTTTCAAATCAGTGGATCTGCCGGCGGAGGCGAGTACGGAGGCAGCGCCCGGCTCGAATTCATCTGCGCCGCGACCGATCATGATTTTGAGGCTATTTAATACTAATATTTTAAATAAAGAAAGCTGGCTCAAAATTAATTGCGATATTTTAAAAATCTGGGTAAATGGCGATGTGGCGATGAGCTCGTTTTTTCTAATGTCATGAAAGC
>JBEBWH010000313.1:0-4199 GCA_040392305.1 Bradyrhizobium sp.
TGTCGAGACGGGGATCGGCGGCTGGTCCTATCCGGCGTTTGAGCGGGCGATGCGCAAGGGCATCCACCGCGACGGCACCAATCTCTATCCGGCCTTTCCCTATCCGAGTTTCGCCCGGACAAGCGAAGAGGATTTGCAGGCGCTCTATGCCTATCTGATGGCGCAGCCGCCCGTGCGGCAGGAAAACGAGCGCTCGCGTCTGACCTTTCCGTTCAATCTGCGGCCGCTGATGGCGGGTTGGAATCTTCTGTTCAATCGCGACGCTACGATTCCGCTCGATCCCTCGCGCTCCGCGGAATGGAATCGCGGGCGCTATCTGGTGGACGGCCTCGGCCATTGCGGCGCCTGTCATTCGCCGCGCAATCTGTTCGGCGCCGAAAAGGGCGGTGCGGCTTATCTCGCCGGCGGCGTGGCCGAGGGTTGGGACGCGCCGGCCCTGACGAAACTGTCCGCCGCGCCGATGCCGTGGTCGGAAGACAGCCTCTTCGCCTATTTGCGCACCGGCGCTTCGCCCGACCATGGCGTGGCCGCGGGGCCGATGGCGCCGGTCGTCGCCGAACTCAAGGCGTTGCCCGACAGCGACATCCGGGCGATGGCGGTCTATCTCGCGAGCCTCAATCAGCCCTTGCCGGCCGCTCAAGCGGCGGCGCGGCGCGAAGCCGTGGTTGCCGCGGGCGCGTCCGATACCCATGCGCCGACAAGCACCGAGGCGCGCCTGTTCGATGGCGCGTGCGCCGTCTGTCACGAACCCGGTCGGGGGCCGCTGTTGTTCAATCAGGGGCCGCCGCTCGGGCTGAACACCAACCTGCATCTCGACCGGCCGGACAATTTCCTGCGGGTCGTGCTGCATGGCATCGAGCATACCGTGCATGGCGCGATGCCGGGCTTCGGCAATGCGCTCGACGATCAGCAGATCGTTGCGCTCGCCCGCTATGCGCGCGGCCGCTTCGCGCCGGACAAGGCGCCGTGGACGAATCTCGAGGAGAGCGTCCGGCGCCTTCGCGCCACGCACTGACGAAAGTCACACGCTCCGGGTTGTGTTTTCGTCTACGGCCAGGCCGCGAAGGATGGTTCGCGGCGGGCCTGTTCGAGCCGCGCCCGCCGGCGGTAGACGCCGGGCGACAGCCCCTGATGTTTGCGGAAGAAGCGGTTGAAATATCCGGGGTCGCGGAAGCCGAGACCGTAGCCGATTTGTTCGACCGGCAGATCGAGTTGCAGAAGGCGGGTGCGGGCTTCCTGCGCCAGCCGCGCGTGGATCAGCGCGAGCGGGCTTGCGCCTTTCTGGCGTTTGCAATGGGCGTGCAGACGATCGGTCGTGACGCGAAGGGCTGCGGCGTAGCGCGCGACCGGCCATCCCTGGCGAAAATGCAGTTCGACGAGTTGCAGGAAGTCGCCGACCAGTCGTGCGCCGTCGCCGCGCAGCACGGTTTCGCCATCGGCGTCCTCGGTCGCGGAGCACCGCCACAGATGCAGGCAGATGAGCAGGATATGCGCGGCGCACAGCGTGGCGTCGCCGGGACGGGGCATTCGCAGTTCGTCCGCGAGCATCGTGCAGCTCTGCTGCAGAGCCTGCAGCGCAGGGGCGATCCGTTCGGCATCGAGCAGCATGAATCCGTCGAGCGCGCGCCGCAGATGCAGCGCTTCGGCGCTGGCGGCAATCGTCTGCGTCAGCATTTCCTCCGAGATTGCGACGAGAAATCCGCGCGCGCCCGCATCGGTGCGCAACTCGCCCTCGACGTCGCCGGGCAGCCAGAGCGCCGCCGGGGAGCCGAAGGCGATGGATGTGCCGCGCAGCATCGCCATGCCATGTCCTGACGGCACAAGCAGCAGGCGCGCGCAGCGCGGGCGGCTTTGTCTGATGCGCCAGTGATGCGGAGCGAGGCTGCCGCAGAAGGCGGTCGCCTCCAGAGCGGGGCCGCGGCTCTCGCCGATCCCGGTTGAGACGTTGGCTGGCAAATCGCTTGGATTCTGAGACAATCTGTCGCTCGCAATCCGCTCTGCTCCCAAAAAACGTACAATCTTTCCCGTGATCTGTCCAATTCCTCACTGAAAGCCCGTGGCTAAGGTGACGGTGCCAAGCGCCATCAAAGGCGTTGGCTGAAGATTTTTTCGGGAGGAGACCATGATGTCATTCGTCAACCGCGTGGCGGTGGGACTGCTCGCGATGGCCAGCACGATGTGGCTGGCCGCGCCTGAACCGGCGCAAGCGCAAAGCTCGATCAAGATCGGCTACGCCATTTCCCGCACCGGGCCGAACACCGCCGGCGCGGCGGTGAGCACGCTGCCGAACTATGACATGTGGGTCAAAGAGGTGAACGCCGCCGGCGGCCTCAAGCTCGGCGACAAGCGCGTGCCGATCGAGGTCGTGCACTATGACGACCGCTCCAGCGCGGAAGAAGCGGTGCGCGCTTTGGAGCGCCTCATCACCCAGGACAAGGTGGACTTCATTCTGCCGCCATGGGGCACCGGCCTCAATCTCGCGGTCGGCCCCGTGCTCAACCGCGCTGGCTATCCGCATCTGGCGGCGACCGCCGTCACCGACCGTGCGCCTGAGCTTGCCAAGCGCTGGCCCAACAGCTTCTGGCTGCTCGGCACCAGTGCCGATGCATCCAAGTCGCTGGTCGAACTGCTGACCAAGCTGCGCGGCGAAGGCAAGATCGGCGACACGGTGGCGATGGTCTCGATCGCCGACGGCTTCGGCATCGATCTGTCGAAGGCGGCGCGCCCGGCGCTCACCGCGGCCAATTTCAAGCTGGTCTACGACAAGAGCTATCCGATCGGGACGCAGGATCTCGCGCCGATCGTCAACGAGGCCAAGGGGCTCAACCCTGACGTCTTCATCGCCTTCAGCTATCCGCCGGATACGCTGGCGATCACCGAGCAGTCGCGCATCGCCGGCTTCAACCCGAAGGTTTTCTACACCGGCGTCGGCACCGCGTTCCCGCTTTACAAGCAGCGCTTCGGCGCCAATGCGGAAGGAGTGATGGGCATCGGCGGCTGGAGCGGCGACAGCCCGGCGATCAAGGATTACCTTGCCCGCCACAAGGCCGCGAATGACGGCAAGGAGCCGGATCGCTGGGCCAGCGCCGTCACCTATGCCAGCCTGCAGATGTTGCAGCAGGCCATCGAGCGGGTCGGCAAGGTCGACCGCGCCGCCGTCATCAAGGAACTGCAGGACGGCACCTTCGATACGGTGATCGGCAAGGTCAAGCTGAAGGACAACATGCCGACGCAATACTGGTGGGTCGGCCAGTGGCAGGATGGCGAATTCCACGGCGTCGGCCCGGCGACCAACGAAGGCGCCCGCGCCGCCGTGGTGCCGAAGCCGGCATGGAAGGCGCAGTAAAAAACGTAAACCGCTCGCGTTCGACGTCAACGATGACCAACGCCGTTCTCACCGGCCTGCTGCTTGGCGGTATGTACACGCTCGTCGCGCTGGGACTCACGCTCCAGTACGGCGTGGCGCGGATCATGAACCTGTCCTATGGCGAGTTTCTCGTCGCGGCCGCGTTCGCGGCCTATGGACTGTTCACCGCCTGGGCGATCAGCCCGCTGGTGGGGCTGCTGGCCGTCGTCCCGATCAGTTTCGGCGTCAGCTATCTCGTCTATCGGGTGTTGCTTACGCCGGTGGTGCGCCGCGCCCGCACCCGTGATGCGCTGGAGGTCGACAGCATCCTTGCGACCTTCGGCCTGATGTTCGTCGTGCAGGGCGTGATGCTCACGCTGTTCGGCGGCGCCTATTACAGCTATTCGTTTCTCGCGGTGCCGGTGGAGATGTTCGGCGCGAGCCTCGCGCTCAATCGCCTGCTCGCCTTCGTGCTGGCCGTTCTGATCGGGCTTGCGCTCTATCTCGCGCTGACCCGCACCCGCGCGGGCACCGCGATCCGCGCCGTCGCGGTCGATCCGGCCGCTGCGCAGCTCGTCGCCATCGACGTCGCGCGCGCTTCGGCGCTGGCCTTTGCGCTGGGCGGCGCGCTGGTCGCCGCCGCGGGCGGCCTCACCAGCATGTTCCTCACCTTCTCGGCGACATCGGGCGTCGTCTTCACCATGAAGGCGCTGATCGTCGTCGTGATGGGCGGCGTCGGCAATCTGCTTGGCTGCCTGATCGCCGGCCTGCTGCTGGGCCTGAGCGAGGCGCTGGTCGCGACCTTCATCGATCCGGGCCTGACGCTTGCGGTGAACTATGCGCTGTTTCTCGC
>JBEBWH010000314.1:0-4171 GCA_040392305.1 Bradyrhizobium sp.
GTCTCTTCCTCGACCTTTTTCAGCGCGGCGGCGACGCCGGCCTTGCGGAAATATTTCTGCGCCAGCACGTCGGAGGCGACCTGCGACCAGAATTCGGGCACTTCGACATCATCGAGCCGGAACACCACCGAGCCGTCAGGGTTGCGGATCTCGCTCTTCGTCAGCCGGAACGAAATCCCGGCGTAAGGTGACTGGCCATCCGTGGTGTAGCGCCGCTCGATCCGCATATCGTTCTGCCCCGTCGTTAGCCGGTGGCCCGGATCACGGGCGTCGGCATAAATCTTAAATGTGCGCGGCCGTTTCGGGCCGCTACCCCTCGCACCCATCAATCCGCCGGCACCGCCCAGCGTGCCGCCGGATGGCGGCATCACGGGCGGCGAAAGCCCGGAACGCGGAGGCGACAAAGCCGCGATCCGTTGCCGTTAGGCGAGCGGACCGAGAGGCGTCAGCCGTTGATGGGGGCTCTGCGCGAGACGATGAACCAGCCGCGTCGAGCGGATCAAAAGCTAGGACAACTCCGCCGTCCTCGTCAAGGAATAGCGCGAATTTCTGAATCCAATACTAAATATGGTGGAAAGAGGGGAAAACCAGATGCGCCCCACGCAGCCAGCCAAGCCAACTATCGATGAGTCCACGCGAATTCGGAAGGACAAAAAGCAGCCCTGGGAACGCAGTCCCGGTCTTCACCGCTGTTCACAGCTATGGCGCGGAATCGAATAAATTGCTTGCTGTGTCCGACTCGCAGCACGCGCGTCCGTGCGCAGGGCGACCATGCGGTAGCGAGGCTGGCTAGAGTTCCCTTTCGCCGTCATTTTGCCAGACCACACAGCCGCGCCGATGAGTTTGCGCCCCGTCCTCGAACCCCAAGTCCGGTCATGGCCGTTTCGACCGAGGCATTGTCAGCCTCCCGCTCCAGAACGCTGGGCCTGGTCTTCCTGCTGACGACGTCGGTGGGGTGGGGCTTCAACTGGCCGGTGACCAAATATCTGTTGAGCGAACTGCCGCCGCTGACCATGCGCGGCGTCACCGGGGTCTCCGGCTCCGTGCTGCTGGCGATCGTGGTGCTGGCGCGCGGGCAGAGCTTGCGGGTGGAGCGGCGGCTGTGGCCGCGGCTGTGTCTGTATGCCGTCCTGAACGTATCGTGCTGGATGGCACTGATGGGAATCGCGCTGCTGTGGCTCGGCGCGGGCGAGGCGTCGATGATCGCCTACACCATGCCGGTGTGGGCCTCGCTGCTGGCCTGGCCGATTCTGGGTGAGCGGCCGACGGTGCTGCGCGTCGTCGCGCTGGTCATGGCGTTCGGTGGCCTGACGGTGATTCTCGGCGGCGGCGGATTCGTCGTCACGCCGGAGAAAATGGCCGGCTTCGTCATGGTGCTGGGAGGCGCGTTCGCGTTCGCGCTCGGCGCGGTGCTGTCCAAGAAGCTGCCTTTGCCGTTGCCGTCCATGACATCGGCCGCATGGCAGATCGGTCTCGGCTGCCTGCCTGTCGGCATCGTCGGACTGCTGCTTGAGCGCGCCGATTTCGGCAATGTCACGACGCTTGGCTGGTGGCTGCTCGGCTATGGCACCGTGGTGCAGTTCTGCGTCGCCTATGTTGCCTGGTTCGCTGCGCTTGAGCGTCTGCCGGCGTCGATGGCGGCGGTGGGGACGATGCTGGTGCCGGTGATCGGCGTAGTGGCCGGCGCAATGGCGCTGCGGGAGCCGCTCGGCATCAGCCAGATCGTCGCGCTCACATTCACCGTCGCGGGCGTCGCGCTGGCGACGCGATCTTGAGTGGGTTTGCCTGAGTGGATTTGGAAGCGGTGCGATGGTCGCACCGCTTCAGTTTTGCCGGTCGGTTACGGGCAGGGGTGGCGTCGGCCGTCATAACCGAGATAGGTCCCAGATCGCGGATCGTAGGATTTGAAGCGCCGCGAGCAGTAGGCGACGTCAGCCGCGGACGGTCCCGCATCCACAACGACATCGTCGTAATAGTACGGATCGTTGTAGTATCCGTAGTAGTACGGCGCGGCGAAGGCGCTGCCGACCACGATACCCGGATAGAAGCCATAGCGGCGATGGCGATGATGATGCCAATGGGTCCTGCCACGCCAGGCGCCGCCGCGCCAGCCTCCGGCAACACGCGGTCCTGCGCCGACGGCGCCGAAGGTCCGTCCACCTCCGCCGAACGTCTGGCCGCCACGGGCAAAGCCGCCGCCCATGGCTGCGCCACCGCCACCGCCACCGCGGCTGAAGCCTCCGCCGCCGAAGCCTGCGCCACCGCCACCTCCACCGATGGCAGCACCGCCGCCGCGGCCTCCGCCGCCTCCAAACGACTGCTGCGCCGCGCTCGGGCTTGAAAGCACGGGTGCCGCCAGAGCGATGGCGGCAGCAGCGCCAATGATTTTAAGGTAGTTCATTCGCGTCTCCGTCCTGATCTGCGGATTGATCGACATGGTCCCTTAACTCGCAAAGCGAGACCCGGGTTCCGGTATCGCACTCACGATGACCTGATCGGAACGTTTCATGGCGCGGGTGTACGAGTGATGAACAGATCGGCGGCCCCGTGCCGCTGACGGCTGGACAAACATCACGTCTGCGTGCATCTAGGCCGCAAAATAGGTATGGACAGGCTGATGAAGCAGTTTTGGCTCAAATTCTTCACCTGGTGGAACAGCCAGACCTTCGGCACGCAACTTTGGACGTGGCGCTTCGGCGAGCTTGTCGGCGAAGACGAGGGCGGCAATCGCTACTATCGCACCAAGGGTGGCAAGATCGACCCGACGCTCGGCTTCGAGCGGCGCTGGGTCGTGTATGACGGCTATGCGGAAGCCTCGCGCGTGCCGCCGGCGTGGCATGGCTGGCTGCATCATACCGTCGATACGCCGCCCACTGAAGAAAGCTACACCCCGCGCGAGTGGCAGAAGCCGCACCGGCCGAACATGACCGGGACGCCCGCCGCCTATCGCCCGTCGGGCTCGACGCTGGCCAGCGGTCAGCGCCCGAAGGCGACCGGCGACTATCAGCCCTGGACGCCTGCCTGATCCGGACGATCGTTTCGTCCGTGCCCCAGCCGCGTCCATTGGCGGCTGATTGATGTCCGGCCAATCGGCCGGACCGCCCTTCCGCCGCCGTATTCAGCGTGTTAACCGGGGTCGCGAGCGGCCGATTGCGGATACACTGCGGCCAGCCCGATTCGCTGTTGAGGCCATTCGCTCAGAATGCACGACGTCATTCGCACCGCCGCTCTAGCTGCTGTCCTCGCTGCGCTTTCAGCTGTCGGGAGCACGACTGCTCACGCGCAGATCGGCACCATCTTCTCCGATCCGCCGCCGCGGCCGCCCGGCGCGATTCCAGGCGGGCAGCCGCAACCGGAGTTCGATGACGAGGATGTGCCGGAGTTGCCGCAGGGCCGCATTCTGCCGGCTCCCGGCCAGCTTCCGCGCGGGCAGGGCGCGCCGCCGCCCGGTCCGGTGCAGTCGCAGCCGCTTCCGCCGCCTCCGGGGACGACCGTGATTCCGCGCAACGCGCCTGCGCCGGGCACAGCCGCCGCGCCGCCCCAGAACGGGCAGACCACGCCGACGCCACCGGCCGGACAGGCCAAGGTGGCCCCGCCGTCTCCCGCCACGTTGCAGCCCGGCGATGAGATCGTCACCGCGCCGCCGTCGCAGCGGGTCGTCAACAAGAAGGCGGTGTTTGCCGGGCTCGACAAGATCACCGGCCGTATCACCAGCTTCGACACCGATATCGGCGAGATCGTGCAGTTCGGTGCGCTGCGCGTGAAAGCTGAGGCGTGCTACACGCGGCCTTCGACCGAAGCGGCCAACACCGATGCCTTTGTCGAGGTCGACGAGATCACGCTGCAGGGCGAGGTGAAGCGAATTTTTTCCGGCTGGATGTTCGCGGCCAGCCCGGGCCTGCACGGTGTCGAGCACGCCGTGTATGATGTCTGGCTGACCGACTGCAAGGAGCCGGAAGCGACCATCGCGGGCGCGCCGGAGCCGCCGCCGAAGGCCGCGCCGCCGCCGCCGCAAAAGCGCGTGCAGCGCGCGCCGGCGCAGCCGACAGCGCCGCGCCAGCCGTCAGGCTTGCCGCCCTTCCAGCAATAGCCGTGAGGCAAATATTCTAGCGCGCTGCGATGATGTCGAGCGCGGATGTGCCGCTCAGCGGCCGTTGATCGCAGAGCGGCG
>JBEBWH010000315.1:0-4159 GCA_040392305.1 Bradyrhizobium sp.
GGAACAAGGCGCTGCTCGACAACGCGGCGCGGCCCTCCGGCGCGCTGGTCTATTCCGGCCCCGAAGGCGCGGTGCTGTCCGATCAGCAGTTCGACCGCCTCAAGCGCGAACTGACCGAGACCTATCAGGGCGCGGTCAATGCCGGGCGGCCGCTGCTGCTCGAAGGCGGGCTCGACTGGAAGGCGATGTCGCTGTCGCCGAAGGACATGGATTTCATGGAGGCCAAGCACACCGCGGCGCGCGAGATCGCGCTGGCCTTCGGCGTGCCGCCGATGCTGCTCGGCATTCCCGGCGACAACACCTACGCCAATTTCCAGGAGGCCAATCGCGTGTTCTGGCGTCAGACCGTGCTGCCGCTCGCCTCGCGCGTCGGCGCCGCGATGACGCAATGGCTCGCGCCGTCGTTCGGCGAGAGCTTGCGCGCGGTGGTCGATACCGACCGCATCGACGCGCTGGCGGCGGACCGCGCCGCGCTGTGGGATCGCGTGATCAAGGCGGATTTCCTCACGCTCAATGAAAAGCGCGAGGCGGTGGGATACGCGCCGGTGGCCGGTGGCGACCGGCGCGCATAGATCGCGGCGTCGGAAATCAGCGGCAGACGCGCACCTTTTTGACGATGCGGCGGCCGTGCCGGCGCTCGACCACGTTCTTGACCGTGCAATGACGGCGATGACGATGGCGATACTGCACCTCGGTGACGATGCCGGAGCTGGCGCCGGTTGCGAGGCCGGGCGCGAATGCCGGCAGCGCCGAGGCCGGCGCCGCGAAAGCAACGAGGCCGAGCGCGCCGGCGGCGAACAGTCCGAGGGTGATCTTGCTCATGACGAGGTTTCCTTTTTCTGAGGCCAGCAATTGTCCATCGAATCGCTGAACGCGGCATGAATGCCGCGACATTGTGACCATGCTGTGCCCGCAACGTCCCGCTGCAGGGAAAGCGGCCGATGAGCGATCTCATTCGCATTTTTGTCGAGCGCGGCGATCTCGCCCATCTCGCGCTGTTTCTGTGGGCGGCGGCGGCGAGTTTCGCGCTGACCTTCACCTTGCGCGAAATGGCCAGCGCCGCGCGCCGTTTCGACGATTTCGTCCGCGAGCTGTCGCTGTTCAACGCGCGCGCCGCCGCGCGCGACCGCGCCAGCCGTCTCAACGAGGATTGCGAATGATGGACAGTCTGCACCGCGTGTTGCGCACCATGCGCCCCGAGAAAGCGCCGGAGACCAAGACGCAGGCGAACGCCGCGCCGGATCATGTCACGGTGTTCCGCGAATTTCTCGCACATCTGGAGCGCATCCAGCGCAAGGCGCCGGTCAAAGCGCCGCGCCGCAAGCCGCCCGCGCGCCGCAGGCCGCCGCAGCGTTAGCGCGCGAATTTTTCTTTTCATGTCGTCATGGCCGGGCTCGTCCCGGCCGTTCCTTTTGAGCCCCGACTTGTCCCGCAGCGAGACCGCCATGCATGCTCCCCTGCCGCCCGTGTCGCGTCTGGCCATCGCTGGCGATGGCAGCGTGGAGGGTTATGCCAGCCTGTTCGGCGAGGTCGATCAGGCGCGCGACATGATGATGCCCGGCGCTTTCGCGCACACGCTGGCGAGCCGCGGCATCCGCAAGGTGCCGATGCTGTTCCAGCACGATCCCGCGGAGCCGGTCGGCATCTGGCTCGAACTGGTCGAGGATTTTCGCGGACTTCGGGCGCGCGGCCGGCTCATTCCCGATGTGCGGCGCGGCCGCGAATTGCTGGCGCTGCTGGAGCAGGGCGCGATCGACGGCCTGTCGATCGGCTATCGCACCGTGCGCGCGCGGATCGATCCGCGCACGCGCATCCGCAAACTCTATCAGGTCGATCTTTGGGAAATCTCCATCGTCACCTTCCCGCTGCTCGATGGCGCGCGGATCAGGCGTGTGAAGACGGCGGACGCGCCGTCACGCTTGCGCGCGCGGACCGGGAGCGGGTGGGCGTGGCGAAGCCCGGACGATGCCGCGGATGCACCGGCGTCGTCCGGGCGACGCTGCGCCGGCGCGCTGACGGCGATTGCGAATGCGGCGCGCACGATCGCGTGACGCCGCTCAGCCCTTGAACGCCAGCGCCAGCGAAAGCCCGACGATCGCGCCGGCGCAGATCGCGGCGCCGCCGGCGGCCATGCCCCAGTTGAAGATATAGCTCGCCATCGCGACGAAGGATTTTTCCACGCTGTCGCCGAACAGGATGAACGACCCCGCGAACAGGCCGAGCAGCGCCACCGCGAGCGCGAGGCCGAGCCAGGCGGCGAGACGTTTGTCGGGACGCATCGCGACCCATGCGGCGATGGCTCCCGAGACGGCGAGCAGGATCCAGACAAAGACCAGAAGGCGCATCGGCCGCTCCGAACGCTGGTGAGCTTCGTTGCGGGTTCTAGCCGATGTCGCGGCAAAGCTGAAGCGTTGCGTTCGACGCCGCCGCATCGGGCGCCGCCAGACGGCGACGGCCCCCGCAGGATCGTTCGACCAGGATCATTTCGACACCGCCGGACGCCGGACGAGGGACCGCGCGTCGCGGTGCGCTCGCAGCAACCATCACCACCAGGAGAACCCCATGGACTACGACATCATCGAGACCGCGCCGGAGCACAAATCCGGCATCGGCTATATGGCGCGCGACGAGTACGATGCGCTGCGCGCCACGTTCGAGGACTTCAAGGCGGCCAACGACGAGCGGCTCGGCGCGCTCGAACGCAAGCGCGCCGACGTGCTGCTGGAGGAGAAGGTCGACCGCATCAACGCCGCGCTCGACAGCCAGCAGAAGCGCCTCGATGCGCTCGCGCTCAAGCAGGCGCGGCCCGCGCTGGAGAGCGGCCGCGGCGCGGCGACCGACCACGCCGCGCGCGAGCACAAGAGCGCCTTCGACGCCTACGTGCGCGCGGGCGAGGCGGGCGCGCTGCGTCAGCTCGAAACCAAGGCGATGTCGGTGGCGTCCAATCCCGACGGCGGCTATCTCGTGCCGGTCGAGCTGGAGCAGGAGATCGGGCGGCGGCTTGCGGCGATTTCGCCGATCCGGGCGCTGGCCACGGTGCGGCAGATTTCCGCCTCGGTCTACAAGAAGCCGTTCATGACCGCCGGCCCCGCCAGCGGCTGGGTCGGCGAAAGCGATGAGCGCACGCAGACCAGTTCGCCGACGCTCGATGCGCTGGCGTTTCCGGCGATGGAGCTTTACGCCATGCCCGCCGCGACGGCGACCCTGCTCGACGACGCCGCCGTCAATATCGACGAATGGATCGCCTCCGAGGTCGAGCTGACCTTCGCCATGCAGGAAGGCGCGGCGTTCGTGAACGGCAACGGGGTGAGCAAGCCGAAAGGCTTTCTCGCCGCCGATACGGTCGCCAATGCGTCATGGGCCTGGGGCAAGCTCGGTGTCGTCGCCAGCGGCGGCGCGTCCGGCTTCGCGTCGTCCAGCCCGTCGGACGCGCTGGTCGATCTGATCTACGCGCTCAAGGCCGGCTATCGCCAGAACGCGGCCTTCGTCATGAACCGCAAGACGCAAGGCGCGATCCGCAAGTTCAAGGATGTCGGCGGCGGCTATCTGTGGCAGCCTCCGGCGCAGGCGGGCGGCCATGCCTCGCTGATGACCTTCCCGGTGGTGGAGGCGGAGGACATGCCGGACCTCGGCGCCGACGCGCTGCCGGTGGCGTTCGGCGATTTCCGCCGCGGCTATCTGATCGTCGATCGCACCGGGGTGCGCGTGCTGCGTGATCCGTATTCGGCCAAGCCGTATGTGCTGTTCTACACCACCAAGCGTGTCGGCGGCGGCGTGCAGGACTTCGACGCCATCAAGCTGATGAAGTGCAGCGCGAGCTGAGGGCGGCTGGCCCGCAAATCGTCATTGCCGGGCTTGACCCGGCAATCCATCAATCTTCCGAAAAAGATGGACCCGCGGGTCAAGCCCGCGGGTGACGAGGCAGGGGTAGACCCGTGGGACAAGCCCGCGGGTGGCGATGGGAGTATCCTTTCCCTGTTATGGCCGGGCTTGTTCCGGCCATCTCGCTTAGGGACGCAGTGCGTTTACTATCGGGATTGCCGGGTCAAGCCCGGCCATGACGAGATAAGTCAACTACAACCCCGCGCTCCACGTCCGTACCGTCGCCGCGATCCAGTCATGATAGAGCGACAGCGGCGTGATGCCGGGGAGGCCGCCG
>JBEBWH010000316.1:0-4155 GCA_040392305.1 Bradyrhizobium sp.
GAAATCCCCCGGCGGCTGTCATTACTTCTGCCAGGGCGGAGCCTGGTAGTCGCCGGTCTTGATGTCCGCCGGCCAGATGACGTCGCGCGTGCCATCCGGACGCCATTGCGTCATTCCCATCACGCGGTAGCCCGGACCGAATTTCGAGTTGTGGTTATCCTCGAACACCCACCGCGCGGCAACGCCGGTGAAGTCGGTCTTCTCCAGCGCGGCGACGAGATCGTCCGGCTTGGTCGATTTCGCCTTCTCGATCGCTTCCTTCAAAATGAAGAGCGCATCGTAGGTATAGCCGCTGGTGTAGTCCGGCGAGACGGTGAACTGCTTCTGATAGGCGTCGTACCAGGCAATCGTGTTCGGAGTCAGCGCCGCGCGATAGCTGCCCTGGATGAGGTCGACATGGCTGACGGCATTGCCGTCGGTGTCGTTCCAGAACCGCGACGATGTGCCCGATGCGTTGAGGCCGACCATCGGCGGGCCGCGAAGCTCGCCCCACTGCTTCACATAGATCGCGCCGTCGACATGCGATGACAGATCAAGAATGAACTGCGCGCCGCTGTCGCTGATTTTCGCGAGCATCGGCTTGAAGTCCTTGGTGTCGAGGTCGAATGATTCCTCGGCGACGATCTTGATGCCCTTTTCGCTCATCAGCTTCTTGATGGCGGGAAGCACGCCCTGCGCCCACACCGCATTCTCGGAGAGAATGGCGGCCTTGTCGAAGCCCTTCTCCTTATGCAGGTAGTTGACGACGAAGTCGCCGACCGATGCGGCGATGTTGTCGGTCGTGTGCATGACACGGAACCAGTATTTGATGCGAGCCTTCTCCTTGGCGACCGTGTCGGAGAGTGGCAGGGTTGCCGCTCCGGGCGAGATCATGGGCACCTTGTAGCGCGCCATCTGATCGACGATGGCCATGGAAACGCCGCTTGACGCGGTGCCGACGACCGCGACAACCTTGTCCGACAGCGCCAGCTTCTTGTAGGCATTGGCGCCGACATCGGCCTTGTATTCGTCATTGGCGAAGATGAGCTCCAGCTTCTTTCCGCCGATGCCGCCGCTGGCGTTGATCTTCTCCGCCGCCATCCGCGCGGCATTGAGAAGGCCTTCGCCTGGCGGGGTGTTGTAGGGCGCAATGACGCCGATCTTGATGGCGTCCTGAGCCTGCGCGGCCCCGGACAGTAGCGCCCCCGATATCAGAGCGGCACCGGCAACCGCTTTCCATGTCTTGAACTCAAGCATAACGCGTCACCTCTCCAGACCTATCTGTTGGCTTTGGTTTTTCGCGGCTTCTGTTTCGGGGCCGCGAGCCCGCGCCGGTCGGGTTTCCGCCGGGGGCGGAATGTTTCGACCGGTGGCGCAATCAGGAGATTGTCCTGATCGACTTCTTCTTCCCGCTGCGAGACGATGCATCCTGCGCCATGGACATGCTGGCTCATCAAGGTCCGGACGCGCTCGGCGTCCTTATCCTCGAACGCGTCGATCAGGGCAGCGTGAAACTTGATGGCATCGACGGCGAAGCTGGAATCCTTTGGCAGAATGATGCTGCGCGGGTCGGATATCGACAGGTCGCGCAGCATGTCGTTGATGAAGCGGCACAGCAGGCGCAGCAGCGGATTGGGACAAGCCTGCGAAAGAATCGAATGAAACTCGAGCTCTGCTATCCGGTGGGTCCGTTGATCGACTTCGCCCTTGATGCCGAGCTTGCAGACTTCGACCGTGTGACGCAGCGCCGCGATATCGGCCGGCGTCAGAAGGCCGACCACGGAGGCCGCCATCATCGGTTCGAGCTTCTCCCGCACGCGATAGATGTTCGACCAGGTGAGCGGCTCGAAGTAAAGAAAGTTGCGCAGTGCGCTGCTGGTTTTCTCGTATGACACATGCGAGACCCGCGCGCCTCCCTTGGCGCCGCGCGTGATTTCGATCAGCCCTTGCGATTCCAGAACCTTCAGTGCTTCCCGCACCGTGCCGCGGCTGCTCTGAAGCAATTCTTCCAGTTGCGTTTCTTGTGGAAGCCTGTCGCCGGGGCGCAGGTCGCCCGCGACGATCCAGCGCTTGATTTCTTCGACGATCAGGTCGGCGCGCTTTCTGCGCAGCAGCGCTCGGGGAGTGGGTTTGAAGACTGCTTCGCTCATATCAGTATAATCATGATAATGATTATTGACTTTGCGGGAACCCGATGGTGTAGTCAAGGCATAACGAGGCCTTGACTGAACTTGCCGGAGAATGCGCTTGCTAATGTCAGCGACGGGAGGTGCGAAGCAATGTCAGGGGTCTCGCAATTTTCTTGACGGGATTTGGGGGGCGGTGCCGACGCCTTTCACGGCGGACGGGGAGCTCGATCTGTCCGGCATCGAGAGCAATGCCCGGCGCTTTCATCGGGATGTCGGGCTTGATGGTGTTTTCTGCAACGGCCTGATTGGCGAGCAGTGGTCGCTGACGCTCGCTGAGCGCAAGCGTGTTCTTGAGTCCGTTTTGGCCGGGGCTGACCGCGCCATGAAGGTCGGCGTTGTGGTGAGCGCGCAAAGCCTTGCCGATACGCTCGATCTCGCAAGGCACGCGTCGCGGGCAGGCGCGCATCACGTCGTCCTCATGCGCCCGGCGGGGCTGACGCAGGACGATGACGTTGAGCGCTATATCAGCGCCGTAGCGGCGGCGAGCGGCGTTGCCGTCGTGGTGTTTGATGGCGGCAAGCAGACGGGCAGCTTGTCGCCGGCATTGGTGGCGCGTCTTGCTGAAGAGGGAAAGATCCACGGCGTCAAATGCACCAGGGGTGGCGATGCGGCCGAGGCGCTTCGGGCGGTGTGCGCGGCCGATATCCCGATCGTCGATCCTTACGAATCTCATTGGCTGGGCAATCTGCTGCGTTTCGATCTTCGTGCGCTTTACGCCGATCCGGAGCCCTATCTGTTCCAACTGCCCGACCGGCGGCCGATCGCCGCGTATTTCTCCGCCTATGCCGATGGCGATCTCGGCGAAGCCGCGCGAATGTTCCGCGAGCTGGAGCCGATCCGCACCCTCTATTATCGCTGGATCATGGCTCCCTTGCAGGCGGGGCGTCCCGTCAATGCGGTCCTCAAGCGCTGGTTCGGTCATATGGGCTTTGCGGCAGGGCCGGTGCGGGCGCCGCTCGCGTCCCTGTCTGACGAGCAGGCTCGCCGTTTCGACGCCGAGTTGATCGCCGCGTTCGAGCAGGTCTACGGCGCGGGTTTTGTTTTTCCGGCAATGGACGGCATGGCATGGAAATCCTGATTCTTGGCCTCACGCGCGGGTCCGTCTACGCGCTCGTCGCGGTTGGTTTCGTTCTTGTCTTTTCCGTGGGCGGCATTCTGAATCTGGCCCACGGAACGCTGTTCATGCTCGGCGCCTACTTCACCTATATCTACTTCAATTTTGTGTTCGGGCAGGCGGGTGTGTTGGCGCTGCTTGCTGCTATCGCCTGCGCCATCGCGAGCGTCATCGTCATCGCGATGTTCCTGTTCTTCGTGCTGTTCAAGCGCAAGATCGATTCGATCTCCTACATCATGGTGATCTCGCTGGCCTTCGCGCTGTTCATCGAACAGCTCACGAAGGTCTATTTCGGCGTCACCAGCACCGGCGTGCCGCCCTTGATCAGGGGCAGCGTCGATATCCTTGGCGTGCGCGTGCTCTACAAGGAGCTCCTGCTGCTGCCGGTGTCGCTGGTCGCGCTGACGCTGCTTCAGTTGTTCCTGAGCCGGTCGAGCATGGGGCGTGCGATCCAGGCAGTCGCCCAGTGCCGCGACGGAGCGGTTCTGATCGGCATCAAGCCCGATCGCGTGCTGGCCATCACCATCGCGATCTCTGCGGCGCTCGCGGCCCTCGCCGGCACGCTTGTCTCGTCGCTCGTGACAGTTGCGCCGACGGTCTGGGGCTACTGGCTGATCAAGGCGTTCGCCATCGCCATCGTCGGCGGGCTGGGAAGCCTGCCCGGAGCGATCATTGCCGCCTTTCTGTTGAGTTTCGTTGAAATCGCGACCACGTTCACGCTGACCGATCAATACGGCGAACTGGTTGCCCTGATCATCATCGTCCTCATTCTGTTGTTTCGTCCATCCGGCCTCATGGGCACGCGGCAGGCATAGGAGAACGGAATGTCGCAGTCTCAGTCTCCGTTGCGTCGCGCGGCTGTCGGTCTCGCAG
>JBEBWH010000317.1:0-4145 GCA_040392305.1 Bradyrhizobium sp.
CGCGGACCTTGCCCTTGAGCCGCTCCATCAGCGTGCGCGAGCCCTCGTCGTGAATACCGCGCCGCCCCATGTCGATCGCCTCGATACGGTCCGGCGTCGCGGTGCGGATGGCCTCGTAATAGCTGTCGCAGATCATGAAGTAGTCTTTGACGATGCGGCGGAACGGCGCGAGCGACATCAGATGCGCCACCACCGGGGAGCCGTCCTCGTAACGGATATCGAACATCAGGCGGTTGCTGGTGATGGCGATATGCAGCGTGAACGGCCCCGCCCCGTCGGCCCCTTCCGGCGCGAACAGGTTTTCCTCGACGAGATCGTAGATCGCGATCGCGCGCTCATGCTCGATGTCCGGCCCCGATCGCCCGATCGACTCCTCGTCGAGCGTGACCGCAACGATGCGGTTGCGGGTGTCGTCCCTGGGCGGCGGCTTGCTCATCGTGCGTTGAGGCGAACTCCAACCGAACGCGCGTGAGCTTCCAGCCCTTCCGCCTTGCCGAGCGTCATGGCGGCGGGGCCGAGCGCGCGCAACTGCTCCGGCCCGCATTTGAGGATCGACGTTCGCTTCATGAAGTCAAGCACGCCGAGCCCGGACGAGAAGCGCGCGGAGCGCGCGGTCGGCAGCACGTGGTTGGAGCCGCCGACATAATCGCCGATCGCCTCCGGCGTGTGGCCGCCGAGGAAGATCGCGCCCGCATTGCGGATGCGCGCCGCCACCGCCTCGGGATCGGCGGTCATGATCTCCAGATGCTCGGCCGCGATGGCGTCGGCGAGCGCGACCGCCTCGTCGAGCCGCTTCACGCGGATGATGGCGCCGAAGCCGTCCCACGAGGCGCGGGCGATGGCCTCGCGCGGCAGCGTGGCGAGCTGGCCCTCGACCGCCTGTTCGACCTCGTCCGCGAGCCGGGCGCTGTCGGTGATCAGGATCGACTGGGCGCTGGCGTCGTGCTCGGCCTGCGCCAGCAGATCGGCGGCGATCCAGCCGGCATTCGCGTCGTCGTCGGCGATCACCAGCACTTCGGACGGGCCGGCGATCATGTCGATGCCGACCTTGCCGAACACCAGCCGCTTGGCGGCGGCGACATAGGCGTTGCCCGGCCCGACGATCTTGGCCACCGGCGCGACGGTCGCGGTGCCGTGGGCGAGCGCAGCCACCGCCTGCGCGCCGCCGATGCGATAGATCTCGCTGACGCCGCCGAGCCGCGCCGCCGCCAGCACCAGCGGATTGACGACGCCGTCGGGCGTCGGCACCACCATGACGACGCGCGGCACGCCCGCGACCCGCGCGGGCACGGCATTCATCAGCACCGACGAGGGATAGGCCGCCGTGCCGCCCGGCACATAGAGGCCGACCGCCTCGATCGCGCTCCAGCGCCAGCCGAGTTCGACGCCGAGCGCGTCGGTGAAGCGCTCGTCCTTCGGCATCTGGCGGCGATGAAACGCCTCGATGCGGTCGCGCGCCAGCGCCAGCGCCTCGCGTGTCGTCGCATCGCAGGCCGCCACCGCGGCGTCGATCTCCGCCTCCGAGACGCGCAGATTGGCCGCGCTCAACTCGAAACGGTCGAATTTGGCGGTGAGGTCGAACAGCGCCGCATCGCCGCGCGCGACGACGTCGGCGATGATGCCCCGCGCCACCGTCTCGACATCGATCGCGGCCTCCCGCTTCATCGCGAGGAAGGCGGCGAAGCGCGCGGCGAAATCGGCGCTCTGGCTATCGAGAACAATCGGCATCCGGCTATTCCAGCAAGGGTCTGCCGTGCTCAATGACGCGCGGCCCCATCTGCGTCAACCCTCTCGCTGGCGGGAGGACCGCCGGCCGGCCGCGGCAGGCGGTGCGTCAGTCGCCGGTGGCGGCGGCGAGTTCGTCGTCGTCGAGGTCGGCCAGCTCGCATTCCAGGCACTCGACATCGACCCGCAGCGCCGCGCCGTTGGAGAACAGCAGCATCGCGCTGCCGCTCGGCGCGTCGGTTTCATGGAATTCGATGCCGATCAGATAAAGCTCGGCGTCCAGCGCATCCGCGTCGATGTTGCGCGTCTTGCAGGCCAGCACCCGATCGAACCGCAGCGCGGCGAGCAGCCGGCGCGGCGACGGCACGCCGTCCAGCGCCTCGTCCCAGTCGAGCCGGCGCAGGCCGATGACGAGCCGCCGTTCCGCCTGCCGCCAGATGATATCGGCGGTGCGGACCTCGGCGTCCTGCACATGGGCGGACACCACAGCGAGGTCGTCGGCGTCGAGCGCCACCATGCGATGCCGGGGATGATGCGCCGCCGTCATTGCGCTTACCCGCCGCTGATGCGCTGGATGGTCGCGCCGCAGGCGGAGAGTTTTTCCTCCAGCCGCTCGAAGCCGCGATCGAGATGATAGATGCGGTTGACCATGGTCTCGCCTTCGGCGGCGAGCCCCGCGATCACCAGCGACACCGAGGCGCGCAGATCGGTCGCCATCACCGGCGCGCCGCGCAGCCGCTCGACGCCCTCGACCGTCGCCGTTTCGCCGTCGAGCTGGATGCGCGCGCCAAACCGCGCCAGCTCCTGCACATGCATGAAACGGTTCTCGAAAATCGTCTCGGTGATGCGCGAAAAGCCCTTGGCCCGCGCCATCAGCGCCATCAGCTGGGCCTGCAGGTCGGTCGGGAAGCCGGGGAACGGCGCAGTCGTCACCGTCACCGGCGTGATACCGCTGCCGTTGCGGGCGATGCGGATGCCCTCATTGGTCGGCGTCACGCTCGCGCCCGCCTCGACCAGCACGTCGAGCGCCGCCTGCAGCAGTTCCGGCCGCGCGCCGGACAGCATGACGTCGCCGCCGGTCATCGCCACCGCCATCGCATAGGTGCCGGTCTCGATGCGGTCCGGCAGCACGGTGTGGCGCGCGCCGCCGAGCGAGGTGACGCCCTCGACGACGATGCGCGAGGTGCCGGCGCCGGAAATGCGCGCGCCCATCTTGTTCAGGCAATCGGCGACATCGACGATTTCCGGCTCGCGCGCCGCGTTGCTGATGACGGTGGTGCCGCGCGCCAGCGTCGCCGCCATCAGCGCGACATGGGTGCCGCTGACCGTCACCTTGGGGAAGTCGATCGCCGCGCCGCGCAGGCCGTGCGGCGCTTTCGCCAGCACATAGCCGCCATCGATGGTGATGACCGCGCCGAGCATCTCCAGCGCCATGATGAGGAGATCGACCGGGCGGGTGCCGATGGCGCAGCCGCCGGGCAGCGACACCCTGGCCTCGCCCATGCGCGCGATCAAGGGCGCGATCACCCAGAAGCTCGCGCGCATCTTCGACACCAGCTCATAGGGCGCGGTGGTGTCGATGATGTCCCTGGCCGAGATCCGCAGCGTCTGGCCCTGATATTCGTGGTCGCCGGCGCGCTTGCCGACGGCGGTGATATCGACGCCGTGATTGTTGAGGATGCGCTGGAGCTGGGCGACGTCGGCGAGCCGCGGCACGTTGTCGAGCACCAGCGTCTCCGCGGTGAGCAGGCTCGCGGTCATCAGCGGCAGGGCGGCGTTCTTCGCCCCGGAGATCGGAATGGTGCCGTTGAGCGGGGTGCCGCCGACGATGCGAATGCGATCCATGCCGAATCCTGTTCTGTTGCGCGTGTCCGCTCTCCTAAAGCCTTTCCGCGGGCGGCGCCATCGGAACCGGATGACGGGAGACGGCGACCGTGGCCAGCGGCGTCAGGGAATGCGGGTTCCCTCGTCGCTTTTCAGGCCAATAAGGCGAAAACAGGGTCAATCGCCCCCGGCGTTCCTGGATAACGGGGACATCTTGGCGTCGTCTTCCCCGTCGGAGGGCGGTGGCGCTGTCTCGGCGAGGGCGCGGCCGCGCGCCTGCGCCTTGCGGCGCTTGAGGTTTTCCCGCAGCGCCGCGCTCAGCCGCGCCTCGCGGGGGGAATTGGGATTGGGTTTGTCGCTCATGGTGGATCCGTCCAGGGCTCTCCGGTCCGCGCCGCGGGGCAAAAATCGCCGGCGAAATCAGCCTCTGGGCCGATCGCGGCGCGGATTTGGCGATCGGTGCTTGCACCACGGCGAACGCTATGGCAAGGATGCGCCGCGCGTCGCGGGCTGCCCCGCGGCGATTCCCGTTTTGGGAACCTGCTGCCGTAGCTCAGTGGTAGAGCACTTCATTGGTAATGAAGAGGTCGACAGTT
>JBEBWH010000318.1:0-4108 GCA_040392305.1 Bradyrhizobium sp.
AGGTCGACGATCCGGCCGAACCCCGCGACCAGATGGACGCCCGTGATCCGGATCAGAAAGAACGAAAAATCCTTAAACCCGACAAAGCCTTCCGCCGCCGGATGAGCGGCAAGGTAGCGCTGCCGCAGATTTGCTACCGAATTGTCTTCGGCAAGCTGCGCCTCGCCCGAAACCATGATGCGGGCGCCCTCCAGCGGGTCGCCGGGCGCGCGCTCGTCCAGCATCAGGGAGACCCTGGCATCGGCAAGCATATTGCGCGTATGCAGCGCAAGGGCCGACACCAGCAGAAGCGGCGAGCCGTCCGGGGCCGAGGCGCAGTTCACCAGCGAGCAATACGGCGCGCCGGTGCCGGGCATCAGCGTGGCCAGCGCCCCCTCGCGCCGCCGGCGCAACAGGGAGCGGGCCAGCGCCGCCGCGTCAAAATCATCGGTTGGCTGCATCATCACGCCCCTCATTTTGTCCGCGTTTCAGGGTTTTCGCCACGCTTTGGAGCTCCTATATTGGCCGGAGGGCGGACGGAACCCGGCCCACTTTGGAACGTTTTTGGAACACGGCCACACTTCAGCCCAGCTTGCGTTGCTGGTGGGCCGCCATTGCCGTGCCGCGTGCCGGCGCGTTGAGTGAAACGCAGCTCTTTTGAGTTTCTTTTCGGAAAGCAGGCTCATGCCCACAATCGCCCTCGTCGATGACGATCGCAACATCCTGACATCGGTCTCGATTGCCCTGGAAGCCGAAGGCTACCGCATCATGACCTATACCGATGGCGCATCGGCGCTCGATGGCTTCCGCACCTCCTCGCCCGATCTTGCGATCCTCGATATCAAGATGCCGCGCATGGACGGGATGGAGACGCTGCGCCGGCTGCGCCAGAAGTCCGATCTGCCGGTGATCTTCCTGACCTCCAAGGACGAGGAGATCGATGAGTTGTTCGGGCTCAAAATGGGCGCGGACGATTTCATCCGCAAGCCGTTCTCGCAGCGGCTTCTGGTGGAGCGGGTCAAGGCGGTGCTGCGCCGCGCCGCGCCGAAGGACCCCACCGCCGCGCCGAAGGAGACCGACGCCAAGGCGCTCGATCGCGGCCAGCTCCGGATGGACCCGGAGCGCCATACCTGCACCTGGAAGGGCGAGCCGGTGACGCTGACCGTGACCGAATTCCTCATCCTGCAGGCACTGGCGACGCGCCCCGGCGTGGTGAAAAGCCGCAACGCCCTGATGGACGCCGCCTATGACGATCAGGTCTATGTCGACGACCGCACCATCGACAGCCACATCAAGCGGCTGCGCAAGAAGTTCAAGGTCGTGGACGACGACTTCGACATGATCGAAACGCTTTACGGCGTCGGCTATCGGTTCAAGGAGACCTGAGCGGCGATCCGTGCCGCATCCGTCCTGAGCTCACGTCGGATGGCGACCGCGCGTTCTCGCCATCGTCGGGAGCATGGCCTTTTCGAATAGCCGGCAGTAGTTTCGGACCGATGTTCTAACCGGACAGTTGTGGCCATTGCTGGATCGCACAAACACAGACCGTGGCTCCGCCGCTGAGGGCACGCTGCCTCCGCCGGATGCCGACAAGACGCCGCCGCGAGCCAGCGTGTGGCCGATCGGCTGGCTGAAGCGGGCGTGGCAGTATTTCTTCACGCTGAGCTTCTCCAGCCTGACGCGGCGCATCGTCTCGCTCAATCTCGCGGGACTGATCGCGCTGGTCAGCAGCATTCTGTACCTGTCGCAGTTTCGGGCGGGCCTGATCGACGCCCGCGCCCAGAGCCTTTTAGTGCAGGCGGAAATCATCGCCGGCGCGATCGCGGCATCGGCCACGGTCGAAACCAACACCATCACCATCGATCCCGACAGGCTGCTCGATCTCAAGCCGGGAGAGACCTATGGCGCGCCGGACGACCTCTCCATCCTCGACTTCCCGATCAATCCCGAGCGCGTCGCGCCGGTGCTGCGACGGCTGATCTCGCCGACCAACACGCGCGCGCGCATCTACGACCGCGACGGCGTGCTGATCCTCGACAGCCGCAGCCTCTACGGCCGCGGCGACGTGATGCGCTTCGAACTGGCTCCGCCGGAGACCGAAAAGCCGGGACTCGCCGAACGCGCGATGATCGCGGTCCGCACCTGGCTCAATCGCGGTGACCTGCCGCTTTATCGCGAGCTCGGACCGGAGAACGGCAGCGGCTACAACGAAGTCGTCGCGGCGATGGGCGGCCAGAAAGCCAGCATGGTGCGGATCAACGATCGCGGCGAGGTCATCGTATCCGTTGCGGTGCCGGTCCAGCGCTTCCGCGCCGTTCACGGCGCACTGATGCTCTCGACCCAGGGCGACGATATCGACCAGATGGTGACGGCCGAACGGCTCGCCATCCTGAAGGTCTTCGCGGTCGCGGCCATCGTCATGATCGTGCTGTCGCTATTGCTCGCCAGCACCATCGCCGGACCGGTGCGCCGCCTCGCCGACAGCGCCGAGCGCGTGCGCCGCCGCATCAAGACCCGCGTCGAAATCCCTAACTTTACCGGACGCGGCGACGAGATCGGGCACCTCTCCGGTGCGCTGCGCGACATGACGGACGCGCTTTACAACCGCATGGAAGCGATCGAGCGCTTTGCCGCCGACGTCGCACATGAACTGAAGAACCCGCTGACCTCGTTGCGCTCGGCGGTGGAGACATTGCCGCTGGCAAGGAATGACGACAGCCGCAAGCGGCTGCTGGCGGTTATCGAACACGACGTGCGTCGCCTCGACCGGCTCATTTCGGACATCTCGGACGCGAGCCGCCTCGATGCCGAACTTCAGCGCCAGGATGTCGCGCCTGTCGATATACGAAGACTGCTCAGCACGACCGCCTCGATCGCAAACGAAACCCGTCGCGGCAACGATGTCGGCGTCGAGACCCGCTTCGAGGGACCGGCGACGGATGCTTTTGCGGTCGCGGGCCATGACCTGCGGCTTGGCCAGGTCGTCGCCAATCTTTTAAGCAACGCCCAGTCCTTCTCCGAGGCCGGCGCCAAAGTGCGGATGACCTGCCGGCGGCTCAAATCCGAGATCGAGATCGTCATCGACGACGACGGCCCCGGCATCCGGGAGGATGCGCTGGAGAAGATTTTCGAGCGTTTCTACACCGACCGCCCGCATCAGGGCTTCGGCCAGAACTCCGGCCTCGGCCTGTCCATCTCCAAGCAGATCATCGAAGCCCATGGCGGCCATATCTGGGCCGAGAACCGCAACGGCCCGAAAGGACCGGATGGCGAGCCGACCATCCTCGGGGCGCGCTTCGTGGTTCGGCTTCCCTCGACATGACGCCGGGCGACCGCAGCATCCACGGCTCCGCCGTTATGATCGGCGACCGCGGCGTTCTCATTCGCGGGCCGTCAGGCGCGGGCAAGTCGCGGCTGGCCTTCGACCTTATCCTTGCGGGCCGCGCAGGCATCCTCCCCCAGACCAGCCTGATCGGCGACGACCGCCTGCTGCTCCGCCTCCACGGATCGACGCTGACTGCTCGCCCGGCGCCGCCGCTGGCTGGGCTCCTCGAAATCCGGGGCCTCGGCATCCGCCGGACAGCCTTCATGGCCGAGGGGGCGCTCGGCCTTGTCGTCGATCTCGCCGCGAGTGACGGCGCACGGCTGCCCGCGCCCGAAGCGCGACGGGTTTCGGTCGCTGGCGTCGAATTGCCGCGCATCGCCGTCCCCGCCGGATATGACGCGCTGCCGCTGGTCGCCGCCTGGTTTATGACCGAGGAAGTCGAGCCTGCCGGCGCGTCGCCCGCCTGACGATTTGCAACAAAGCTTGCTGACAGCGCTATTCGGGTTCTGGCGCCGGAACCGGACCTTGCGTCGATCGGGCCGGCCAGCCTTCCTGCGAGGCGATTCATTTTTCAGAACAGCCCGGATTGTTTCAGAATCAATTCTCGAATATCATTGATGATCGATTTTCGGCCGGACGACATGAGCTACCACCGGTACAGCCGGTTTAGACGCTGACGACCTCTCCTAAAATTCGATATCACCGGCCCGTCCCAATGACGGGTTAATACACGACTTATATATCGAGAAGGGACTTCCCCGTGAGCATGGGAACCGTGAAGTGGTTTAACGCGACTAAGGGTTA
>JBEBWH010000319.1:0-4071 GCA_040392305.1 Bradyrhizobium sp.
TCGTTGAGCGCCTTGCGCGTGATGCCGGGCTCGATGACGCAGTCGAGGTCGTCGGCATGCACCGCGAGCACGCGGTTCATGTCACGCAGATCGATGCAGACGCCGCCGGCCGGCGCGTTGACCTGTCCTTCCAGCGAAGTGCCGGTGCCGAAGGCGATCACCGGCACGCCGCGCGGCCCGCAGATGCGCACCACGTCCTGAATGTCGGCCGTGGTCTGGGCCATCACCACCGCGTCCGGCGGCTGCGGCGGAATCCATGTCGTGGTGTGGGCGTGCTGCTCCCGCACCGCCTGCGAGGTGACGAGCCGGTTGCCGAACCGCGCCGCCAACGCCTCGATCGCGCCCGCGACCGCCTGCGCGCCCGGCCGCGTCACACTGTCCCGAACTGATTGCGACACGCGAAGCCCTCCCAAAGCCACGACAAGGCACGATCATGGGAAAGGTTGTATAAGGGATCGGACCGCTCCGCCACCCGCCCTGTCGCCTGCAATGAAGGACCGATGATGACGCAGACCACGACCGCCGCCGCCGCGATCGCCGCCCCCTATCTCGCCCCGGTGCAGGAGATCGAGCCGCAATGGATCGACGGCAACGGCCATCTCAACATGGCCTATTACAACGTGCTGTTCGATCGCGGCATGGACGCCTTCTGCGATTCCATGGGGATCGGCTGGAACTATCTCAAGGAGCGCAACAACTCGACCTTCACCGCCGAGTGCCATGTCCGCTATATCCGCGAGATTCATCTCGGCCAGCCGGTGCAGATCGTCGTCTATCTGCTCGCGGCCGACAACAAGCGCCTGCACACGTTCCAAGAACTGCGCCACGCCACCGAGGGCTGGCTGTCGGCGACATCGGAGAACATGATGCTGCATGTCGATATGGCGGTGCGCAAGACGGCCGCGTTCCCGGACGACGTCATGGCCCGCATCCGCGCCGTGGCGGACGCTCACGCCAAAATCCCGCACCCGGAAGGCACCGGCCGCAGGATCGGCATGCCGGCCGGGGCGTGACCGTGGCCGGACGGGGCGTCAGACGCCTCGTCTTCCGCGGAACAGGCTCGTCACCAGCGAGACGAGGAACAGCACCAGCGCAATGAAGAAGATGATCTTGGCGATCTCGACCGAGGCGCCGGCGATGCCGCCGAAGCCGAGCAGGCCGGCGACCAGCGCGACGATCAGAAACGTAATCACCCAACCCAACATGATGGTTCTCCGTTGTCCTTGCGACCGCCGCGCCACCCGGGCGCGGTGCGTCATCGATGTCAGGACAATCCGGCCCGGCGGACGGGGTTCCGGCGCGCGGCTCGCCGCACGGGACAAAGAAAACGGGTCGCGCGCGGAACTTTCCCGCTTCCGGCGCGGCCATGGCTGTCCAAACCGGCCCGTCGCGCCTATATCGAGGCTCCCCTTCCCGAAGCCCAGGTGCCATCCTGCCGCGATGACGATTCGTATGACCGATCCAAGCCGAAGCAGCACCGCCGCCGTGCCCGATCATCGGCCCGCAGCCGGCGGCATCGCCGCCCGCGCACGCGCCGCGGCGGCCCCGGACTATCTCACCGCGCTCAATCCCGAACAGCGCGAGGCGGTGGAGACGCTGGACGGCCCGGTGCTGGTGCTGGCGGGGGCGGGCACCGGCAAAACGCGCGTGCTGACGACGCGGATCGCCCACATCCTCAGCAGCGGGCGCGCGCGGCCCGGCGAAATCCTCTCCGTCACCTTCACCAACAAGGCAGCGCGCGAGATGAAGCTGCGGCTCGGCCAGATGCTCGGCCACGCCGTGGAGGGCATGCCGTGGCTCGGCACCTTCCACTCCATCGGCGGACGCATCCTGCGCTATCACGCCGAACTGGTGCAGTTGAAATCGAACTTCACCGTGCTCGACGTCGACGACCAGATCCGGCTGCTGAAGCAATTGCTGCAGGCCGACAATATCGACGACAAGCGCTGGCCGGCGCGAATGCTGGCCGGGCTGATCGACGGCTGGAAGAATCGCGGGCTGACGCCCTCGCAGGTGCCGGCGGGCGAAGCGGCGATGTTCGGCAACGGCCGCGGCGGCAAGCTCTACGCCACCTATCAGGAGCGGCTGAAGGTGCTCAACGCCGCCGACTTCGGCGACCTGCTGCTTGAGAACATCCGCCTGTTCCGCGAGCATCCGGACGTGCTGCGGCAATATCAGAGCCGCTTCAAATACATCCTCGTCGACGAATATCAGGACACCAACGTCGCGCAGTATCTCTGGCTGCGGCTGTTGGCGCAGGCGCCGGCACACTCGTCATTGCCGGGCTCGACCCGGCAATCCATCAATTATTCAAAAGATGGATCATCGGATCACGACGCTGCGCGTCGGTCCGGTGATGACGGTCATGCCGGCACGGACTTGCCCCTTCCTCCCCTTGTGGGAGAAGGTCAGGGCGTTGCGCAAAAGAACATCTGCTGCGTCGGCGACGACGACCAGTCGATCTATGGCTGGCGCGGCGCGGAGGTGGACAACATCCTGCGCTTCGACCACGATTTTCCCGGCGCCAAGGTGATCCGGCTGGAGCGCAACTATCGTTCCACCGGCCATATTCTTGCGGTCGCCTCGCATCTCATCGCCCATAACGAAGGCAGGCTCGGCAAGACGCTGCGCACCGAGGATGCCGACGGAGAGAAAGTCACCGTCACCGGCGCATGGGATTCGGAAGAGGAAGCCCGCGCCATCGGCGAAGAGATCGAAGACCTGCAGCGCAAGCGGCACCTGCTCAACGAGGTCGCCATTCTGGTGCGCGCCTCGTTCCAGATGCGCGAGTTCGAGGACCGTTTCATCACGCTCGGCCTGCCCTATCGCGTCATCGGCGGCCCGCGCTTCTACGAGCGCCAGGAAATCCGCGACGCGCTCGCCTATCTGCGCGTCGTCAATTCGCCCGCCGACGACCTCGCCTTCGAACGCATCGTCAATGTGCCGAAGCGCGGCCTCGGCGACGCTTCCGTACAGCTGCTGCACGACCATGCCCGCAAGCGCCGCATCCCGCTGTTCGAGGCGGCGCGCGCCGTCATCGAGACCGACGAACTCAAGCCCAAGCCGCGCGGCTCGCTGCGCACGCTGCTGGGCAGTTTCGAGCGCTGGAGCAATCAGCGCGACGTGCTGCCGCATACCGAACTGGCCGAGATCATCCTCGACGAGTCCGGCTACACCGAGATGTGGCAGAAGGACCGCTCGGCCGACGCACAGGGCCGGCTCGACAACCTGAAAGAGCTGGTGCGCTCGATGGAGGAGTTCGAGAACCTGCAAGGCTTTCTCGAACACATCGCGCTGGTGATGGACCGCGACGGCAGCGCCGACGAGGACGCGGTGTCGATCATGACGCTGCACTCCGCCAAGGGGCTGGAGTTCGATACGGTCTTCCTGCCGGGCTGGGAGGAAGGGCTGTTCCCGCACCAGCGCGCGCTCGACGAGCAAGGCCGCGCCGGACTGGAGGAGGAGCGCCGCCTCGCCCATGTCGGCGTCACCCGCGCGCGGCGACGCGCAAAGATTTACTTCGCCACCAACCGCCGCATCCACGGCACCTGGTCGACCACCGTGCCGTCGCGTTTCCTCGACGAACTCCCCGCCGACCATGTCGAGATCACCGAATCGAAGGGCGGCAGCGGCTGGGGCGGCGCGGGCGGCTACGGCGCCTCGCGCTTCGACAATCTCGAAGCGTTCGGGTCGAGCTACACGACGCCGGGCTGGCAGCGCGCGCAGGGCAATCGCGCACGCGGCGCTTACGACAGCGGCGCGACGCGAAGCCGGCGCGGGCCGCTGACCATCGAAGGCGAACTGGTCGCCAAATCGACCGGCACCACGTCGGAGTTTGCGCTCGGCGAGCGCATCTTCCATCAGAAATTCGGCTATGGCCGCATCACCCGGATCGACGGCAACAAGCTGACCATCGCCTTCGAGAAGGCCGGCGAGAAAAAAGTGGTCGACAGTTTCGTGACGCGGGCGTGAGAAAAGGCCGTCGCAACGACGGCCTTTCCGATGCGGTCTTCCGTACCCTTACCGCCGCCGCTTGTAGCAATGGAAGCGGTTGTGGCGGTCGTAGTAACC
>JBEBWH010000320.1:0-4007 GCA_040392305.1 Bradyrhizobium sp.
GGGCGGTCGGGCGGGCTCGGACTGGCGGGGCGCGCCCGCGCCTGCCGGTCCTGGCGCCACCCCCGCCGCACCGGGTGGAACACGCCGCGCGGCGTGCCGCCGTCACCCTCGCGCTTGTCGGTCTTGAGGCCGCCGCGGCCGAGCGCAACCGGCACGCGCCAGTCGCCAAGACTGAGCCAGCCGCGGGTCTGGCTGCCGCTGGCGCGCCAAACATGCAGCTCCGGAAACGGGCGATCACGCGGAGCTGTCTGATAAGTGATTGGAAAGAGCCCGGTTTTCATTGCGTTTAAGGCCGATCCTGGGTCCGGCGGCTTGCGCCCTCGTTGCCGGATGCTCTATTTCCGCCCGAAACCTGCGCGAAGGGGCGAATTTGGTTAGCGATTCACGCTACAATATCTCTTGAAGAGGTATTGAGTAGGGGGCGCTTGCCCGCGTCCGATGCGGACGCCATCGGGTTCCGCCCTTCCGAGCCGACGAGAGGATGGCCAGCAATGCCGAACGCCCGCAAGATCCTGATCGTAGATGATGACAACGATCTGCGCGACGCGCTCGTGGAACAGCTTGCGCTGCATGAGGAATTCGAGGCGGTGGCGGTCGATACCGGCGCCAAGGGCGTCGCCGCCGCCAAAGCGGAAACGCCCGATCTCGTGCTGATGGATGTCGGCCTGCCCGATACCGACGGACGCGAGGCCGTGCGCAGCCTGCGCAAAGGCGGCTTCACCGCGCCGATCATCATGCTGACCGGGCACGATACCGATTCCGACACCATTCTCGGTCTTGAATCCGGCGCCAACGACTATGTGACGAAGCCGTTCCGGTTCGCCGTGCTGCTCGCCCGCATTCGCGCCCAGCTGCGCCAGCACGAGGCAAGCGAGGACGCGGTGTTCACCGTCGGACCCTACAGCTTCCGTCCGGGCGCCAAGCTGATGACGGAGGGGGACGGCAAGAAGGTTCGCCTCACGGAAAAGGAAACGGCGATCCTGCGCTATCTCTATCGCGCCGGGCAGCAGGCGGTGTCGCGCGAGACGTTGCTGCAGGAGGTCTGGGGCTACAACTCCGGCGTGACCACCCACACGCTGGAGACGCATATCTACCGCCTGCGTCAGAAGATCGAAAAGAATGCCGCCGCGCCGGGGATACTCATCACCGAGGCAGGCGGCTACAAGCTGGTGCCATGACCGGGCGTTGGCGCGGATTGTCCGCGGGACAGGCGTGAATCCGGTGGCGGTGTCCAGAAGGAGTGCGACAGCGCATGTCGCTTGAGGACGATGTCGCGCAGCTTGCGCGCATACCGACGTTGCGGCTTCTCGGCGGCCCGGCGTTGCGCATGCTTGCGATCGGATCGGAGCAGCGCGGATTTGCGAGCGGCGACGTGCTGTTTCGCGCCGGCGACGATGCCGATGCCGGTTATGTCGTGCAGCGCGGCTCGATCCGCATCACGGCCGCGGGCAGCCAGCAGGCGGTTGCCGGTCCCGATACGCTGATCGGCGAACTCGCGCTGGTGATGACGACGCGCCGGACCTCCACCGCCGTCGCGCTGGAGCCGACCGCGACGCTGCGGATCGCCCGCAGCCTGTTTCAGCGCATTCTTGAAAGCGACGCCGATGCGGCGCGGCGGCTGCGCGACGAATTCATGGTGCGGTCGAGCCAGGCGATCAGCGACCTCATGCTGGTCGGCGGACGGCTTCTATAGTTCGAGGCGGGTCGTCACCGGAACATGGTCGGACGGGCGCTCCCAGCCGCGTGCGGCCTGCGTGACATGAAAGTCGCTGACGCGGTCGGCCAGCGCATCGGAGACCCAGATGTGATCGAGCCGGCGGCCGCGATTGGAGGCGGCCCAGTCCGCGGCGCGATAGCTCCACCACGTATAGATTTTCTCCGATAGCGGAATGCGCTCCCGCGCTACGTCGCGCCAGCCGCCGAAGGTCTGCACGTCAAGCAGCTTTTCGCATTCGACCGGCGTGTGCGACACCACTTTCAGCATCTGGCGATGCGACCAGACGTCGTTCTCGTGCGGCGCGACGTTGAGGTCGCCGACAAGAATATGGCGGTCGTCCCCGCGCGGATGGAGCGGTTCGCATGCCTTCATCTCGTCGAGAAACGCGAGCTTGTGGGCGAATTTCGGATTGGCCGCGGGATCTGGAATGTCGCCGCCCGCCGGGACGTAGAAATTGTGCAGCACCAGCGGCGCGGTCAGGCCGGCGCGCTCGCCGAACGCGACCGAGATATGCCGCGAATCGATCTTGTCGCAGAAGGTGCGGATATCGGTGGCGTCGAACGGGATGCGCGAGGCGACGGCGACGCCGTGATAGCCCTTCTGCCCGTTGAGCGCGATGTGTTCGTAGCCGAGCTGCTTGAAGCGCTTGAGCGGGAAGGCGTCGTCGGGACACTTGGTTTCCTGCAGGCACAGCACGTCCGGCTGCGCTTCCTCGAGAAAACGTGCCACAAGTTCAATCCGCAGCCGGACCGAATTGATGTTCCATGTCGTCAGAGTAAAGCGCATAGCCCTCGCCGGCGGTCAGGAGAGTGTGGCGATGGACTACAATGTTTGCGGCGTAAAGAGAACGCCGCAGCGGCGTTATCCACGTCCGCCCGGACGGGCGGCGCACAACGGCTACTGCTGCGGGTTGGCGTAATTGGTGTAGTCGATCTTGAACATCGACGGGTCGAGCTTCTTGGCCGTATCGACATTGTAGACCGCGACCGTGGTGTCGTAGCCCTGCTGATCGGTGACGGTCCACTGCTTGAGCTGATTGTCCTTGGCGCCGATCATCAGCATCAGCCGGCTTGTGCCGGCCAGCGCATGCTTTTCCTCGATGGTAATCGAAATATAGAGATCGTCGGCCGAGACGCTGACCACGCTGGTGTCGCGCATGAGGTCGATATTGTTGGAGAGCAGGAAGCGCAGCGGCGTCTGCGACAGCGGATAGATGTCCTGCGTGGCGAGCTTGCGGTCGCGCACCACGACCGACGAGCCGTCGGCGACGATGGCGATCGGGCTCGGATCGTCATATTCGAAGCGGATCTTACCGGGCTTCTGCATGTAGAAGTCGCCGGTGGTGCGGCTGCCGTCCGGCCCCACCTGCACGAAATTGCCGATCATGGTCTGCACTTGCGAGAGATAGCTGCCGACCCGGCTGATCAGCGCGCGCTGGTTGGCGTCGAACGACGTGAAGATGCTGGCGGGCGCGCGCTTGCGCGGGTCGGGAATGATCGGAGTCGGGATCGCCTGCGCGCCCGCTTTGCCGGTGGCGGCGCCCGGCGGCGGCGCCAGCGAGCGCGGCGGTTCGGCGGCCGCGACCTGCCGGGCCTGCGGCGCCGGGCGCGGCAGCGGCACGGTCTCGGCCTGTGCGATCGACGCCGCGAGCGTGGCGAGCGAGACGAGGACGGCCACCAAAGGCGTGGCGTCGGACCGGATGCAGAGCCTGTGCAAGAATGCTGTCAACGTCTTGTCCCGTCCGAAGGCGGCTCGCCGCCTGTCCTTGAGTGAGTTGGCACTGGCGCTAGACCAGCGCTGTGGCGATTTCGCGGCTCGTGCGGCTGCCTGTCCGTAGCGGTCTGCGGTCAGAAGCCGTCTTCGTCCTCCGGAATGAGAATCTCGCGCTTGCCGGCGTGATTGGCCTGCCCGACGATTCCTTCCTGTTCCATTCGTTCCATCAGCGAAGCCGCGCGGTTGTAGCCGATCTGCAGCCGCCGCTGAATATAGCTTGTCGAGGCCTTGCGGTCGCGTTTGACGATGGCCACGGCCTGCGAAAACAGGTCGCCGCCGTCGCTGCCGCCCATCGCGGTGGAATCGAACACCGCGCCGTCCTCGCCCGTCTCCTCCTCGGCGGTGACGGCTTCGAGATAGTCCGGCGTTCCTTGAGTCTTGAGGTGACGGACGACCTTTTCCACCTCTTCGTCCGAGACGAACGGGCCATGGACGCGCGAGATGCGGCCGCCGCCGGCCATATAGAGCATGTCGCCCTGGCCGAGCAGCTGCTCGGCGCCCATCTCGCCGAGAATGG
>JBEBWH010000321.1:0-3997 GCA_040392305.1 Bradyrhizobium sp.
CCTCCATGAGACATACCGGAGCCCGGCCTAGAGAAGCCGGGCTTTTTCGGCTGCGGTCGCTTACTGCCGCATCGCCGACGGCAGCAGGGCAATCGCCGGCGGCGATCCATAGAAGGCTGGAATTTGGCGGCCCTGCGTTGTCTCGCGGACACGGGCGACGGTCTCGCTGACCACCGTGGCGAACGGCTGGTTCGGTGTCGCCAGCGTTTCCAGCAGTGCCCGCACGAACGGGCTGTCGAGATCGTCGCCGTCGAGCGCGGCCTGACCCGGCTGCGTCGAGTGAAAGATAACGCTGCTGGATGCGACCTGCGGCGATGCGGCGAGCCCCATATGCAGCCGCGCCGGAACGGCCCCCTCCCTTAGCGGCGATCCTCCGCGCGAGGCCGTGGCCGCACGCGCCTCGGCGAACGGATCGTCGCGGCAGGCATCGACAATGACCAGCGCGCCCCGACGCGCCCGGGCGGCCGCCCTGGTGAGATCGGCAAGCGCCAGCGCCCCGCGCTTGAGATCCTTGTCGCTCTCGGGCGCGGCATCGACCGGAACGAGATAGTTGACGCCATCGACCTCGACGCCATGGCCGGCATAGAACACCAGCACGACATCGGCCTGCCCGGCCCGCCCCGCAATTGCGGCCGGCACGCTGCGCAGCTCGGACGCGCCGAGGTTCTCAGCAATCTCAACGGTGTCGAACCCCATTTCGGCAAGCGCGTTGGCCATCACCGCGGCGTCGCGCCGCGCATTCGGCAGGCTGGCCAGCCGGCTGTAATCGCCTTCGCCGATCACGAAGGCGATGCGTTTTAATCCATCGGGCGCCGCCTTGCCCGGAACGACGCCGATCTCGAAGGCATCGCGGAACGGACCAAGCCCGCCCCTGCGTTGCGGGGACGCGGTCAGTTGCTTCAGGCGATACGACGCCAGCAGGCGTTCGAGCAGCCGCGGCGTCGCCTCCGTCGATGCAAGAATCCGCCGGTAGATTGCGGCGGCTTTAACAGTGTCGCCGCGCTGCTCCTCGATCCGGGCCAACCCCAAAGCCGCGCTCCAGTTGTCCGCGACGAGACGCGAGGCTTCGCGGTAATGCGTCTCGGCCGCGTCGGCGTCCTTGAGCTTGTCGAGCGCCAGATCGCCGGCGCGCACCAGCAGCTCTGCATTGGCGGCCGACACGTCGGCGTCCGGCCGGTCGCCGCTCTCGCGCGCAGCCGCGAGAAGGTCGTCATAGGCAGCCCTCAGATCGCCGGCGCGCAATTCGACATTCGATTTGCGCATCAGCGCCAGCCGACGGAAGGGCGGGCCAAGCGCGGCCGCCGCGGCGAAATCCGCGCGGGCGCGCGTCAGTAATCCGAGCCGTCGCAGCAGTTCGCCACGCGCCGACAAGGCCGTGCCCGCTGCGGGATCGCTCTCGATCGCGCGATCGAGAGCGGCAAGCGCCGCCGTGACATCGCCCGCACGCTCGTGCTCCAGCGCGCGCTGCACGAGCGGCGTGACATGATGCGGCGCCATTTTTGCCGCCCGATCGTGATCGGCCTGCACATCGGCGTGGTTGCCGATGGTCTGATTGATGGTGACGCGCAGCGTCAGCGCCTCCGCTCTCAACGGCCCTTCCAGCGCGGCCGCAGCCTCGATGTCGGCGAGCGCCGGCCCGACCTGTCCAGGCGTCGGCGGCACATAAGTAACGGCGCCATCGCGCGTTGCGGTCCTGGCAACACCATCCTGAACGACTTGCAGGAAGCGGATGAGGCCGCGATAGAACGCTGCCTTCTGCCGGTCCGTCATATTGGCATCGGCCGCCAGGATACGCCCGCATGCGGCTTCGGCGGCGGCAAGCGCCGGCATCGGCAGCATCGTCGTCTTCACCCGTTGATCGGCGCAGAGCGCCATGTCCGAAGCGGCGGCAGCAGGAGCCGCTGAGATCGCGACGGCTATCGCCAGGAAGATGGATCGGATCGGGACGAAGCCGGCTTGCATGAGAGGTCTTTGAGGATGGTCACGGGCCACGGACATCACAGGCTGGCATATCTGGCGTCTGGTCGGCAAGAACGAGCCCCGCCGTCGATCCGGCAATAGTGACCGGCTGAAAGAACCGGCTACCCTTCGCATCCGGAACCATTTCCCGTTCATTTCATTGGATAGCATCGAGTTGCGTCAACGGAGTAGTGTCATGGCCCCGCGCGCCAATTGGAAAGGTTTTCTGCGGCTCTCGCTTGTCACCTGCCCGGTCGCCATCTTTCCCGCCACTTCGGAGACCGAGAAAGTCAGCTTCAATCAGATCAACAAGAAGACCGGGCACCGGATCAAATACCAGAAGATCGATGCGGAGACCGGCGAGGAGGTCGAAGCGGACGACATCGTCAAGGGCTATCAGATCGACAAGGGCGTCTATGTCGAAATCACCAAGGACGAGATCGAAAGCATCGCTTTAGAGTCGACCCATACGATCGACATCGACGAATTCGTGCCGCGCGACGAAATCGATAGCCGCTTCCTGATCCGCCCCTACTACGTCGTTCCTGACGGCAAGGTCGGGCACGACGCCTATGCGGTGATCCGCGACACCATCCGGAAGCTGGATCGCATCGCGCTCGCCCGGATCGTCCTCACCAATCGCGAGCACATCCTTGCCCTGGAGCCGCTTGGCAAGGGCCTGATGGGCATGCTGCTGCGCTATCCATACGAAATTCGCGACGAGGCCGAATATTTCGATGACATCAAGGACGTGAAGATCACCAAGGAGATGCTGGACCTCGCCTCGCATATCGTGGAAACGAAATCCGGGCATTTCGAACCGGACAAGTTCGAGGACCAGTATGAGACGGCGCTGATCGACCTCATCGACAAGAAGCGCAGCGGCGAAGTGATCAGGACCCCGACCGCGCCGACGCCGAGCAATGTCATCAGCCTGATGGATGCGCTGCGCCAAAGCCTGGCCGGCGAAAAACAGACTGCCGCAAAGGCGAAGCCCAAGCGCCCGCGCAAGCGGGTCGAAGGTCAGAAGGAGATGCTGCTTCCGATCTCCGGCAAGGGCGGACGCAAAGCGCCGGCCAGACAAACTGAAACAGCCTCCCGGAAATCGCGCGGACGCAAGGCGGGCTAGCCATGCGCAAGCTGATCGCGTTCGACGGCGACACCTTCGCCAAGCTGAATGAGCTTGGCCAGAATCGCATGGCAACGCTGCATGAACTGGCCGACGAAGCCTTCGCCGACCTGCTGAAGAAGCACGGCGTTCCGATCGACCTGCGCGATGCGCTTAGGAAGAGCGCGGAAAAATCAGTCGCCAAGCACTCCCAGAAGCGAGAGAGCCGAAGCTGAGTATCGTGCGGCAGTGCTCGGGGCACGAACCACTGCACGTCGTAACCGGCGAGCGAACTCGTCCATTCTACGAACCTTCAGGCTATCAGTTTGCTCGAACGGTCACGACTGACTTTGCGCCTGCAGCCGAGTTGCATAAGGATCTGTCATAAGGCCACAACAGGTCGCCCGCTGCCGTCGCTGATCCTCAAGATAATATCGGGCTGTCGCGTATAATCTGCAGTCGATGGCGGGAAGGAAACGAAGAAGGCGAGAACTACACCTACGCTATAGCCCTCTAAAATCAGGAGCCTGCTTATTGCCTTAATTTGCATGAAAAAGCCGGGAGATGGCCTTCCGCTATCAAGAGCCAAGACCGGGAAGCTTTTCTGGAACGACTAAGGTCGGGTTGTCCTCACGTCCGATTTCAAACGGAAATGTATCGCGCTGGAAAAGTGGCGATACCATTTCGACGCCGATCCTCAACTCGTCGTTTGAGCGATTAGAGAGTCGGAAAACCTCGGCATCACTGCCTACCGTCGCCGCCGCAATGGCATTTAACCGTTCGTCAGAACTGCCTCGCTCCATTCCGAGAAATGCTGATGTCAGGACAGCGCCCAACTTTGGGCGGAGCAGCAAGTCTTCATCGACGCGCTGGTTTGGAGCAACATGAACGAGCGCAGCGACTACGTCTGCATAGCGATTACGCAGGCTT
>JBEBWH010000322.1:0-3987 GCA_040392305.1 Bradyrhizobium sp.
CGTCATGCGGCGCAACATGGCGGCGGCCCGCAGCACCGTCAAGCGATCAGGCCGGGGAGTTTTCCACCTGAAGCTGACCCAGCGCCGCCGCATCGAGGTCCTCCAGCGGGGCGGCCTGCGCCTCCATCATCGCGGCGATGCGGGGCACATCGTCGAGATGCGCCACCGGCAAACGGGTCTCCACCGCCGCATCGGTCGCAAGGCCCATGATCCAGTCATCGTCGGGAAACCGCCATGGCTTGCCGTTGGCGGCGCGATGCACCTCGATTTTCGGGTATGGCGCCGACTTGAACCCCTCGATCACCACCAGATCGACCGCCGCCATCTTGCCGAGCAGTTCCGCCAGCTTCGGCGCGGGCTCATTGCGCAGTTCATGCATCAAGACCCAGCGCCGGTCGGAATAGACCAGCACCTCATGCGCGCCCGCCTGCCGATGCACCCAGGAATCCTTGCCCGGCACATCGATATCGAATTTGTGGTGGGCATGCTTGACTGTCGAGACGCGAACGCCCCGTTCGGCCCAGTAAGGAATGAGCCGCGCCACCAGGGTCGTCTTGCCCGCCCCGCTCCAGCCGGCGAGGCCGATAATCTTCATGTCCCGCTCCGGGGTCGTCATATCCGGTTGGCCCGATCATGCCCTGCAACCGGGGGCGCGCCAATCCCCGCCTGCTCTGTTATATCTGGCACGATGATCGCCATCGACCAGACCGCGCCGCTTCCGCCGCCCCTTGGGGTCGTTCTGGCGGGGGGCCGCGCGTCCCGCATGGGCGGCGGCGACAAGCCGATGCGCCAGATCGGCGGCCAGACCATCCTGCAGCGGGTAATCGGCCGGCTGTCGCCGCAATGCGACGGGGTAATCCTCAACGCCAATGGCGACCCGGCCCGCTTCGCCGCGCTCGGGCTGCCGGTTGTCGGCGATACCCTCGCCGGTCAGCCCGGCCCGCTGGGCGGCATTCTCGCGGCGCTGGAATGGTGCGCGGCGCAGCGTCCCGACCTCGCATGGGTTCTGAGCGCGCCCGGCGACTGCCCCTTTCTTCCGCACGATCTCGCGGCGCGGCTGCACGCCGCCGCCTGCGAGAGCGGCACGCCGGTGGCGGTGGCGGCGTCCGACGGGCAGACCCATCCGATCGTGGCGCTCTGGCATGTGCGGCTGCGGGCGGCCCTGCGTCATACGCTCACCGTCGAGGACGATCGCAAGGCCGGCCGCTTCGTCATGCGGCACGGCGCGGCCGTGGTGGCGTGGCCGACGACGCCGGTCGATCCCTTCTTCAACGTCAACACCGTCGAACATCTCCACGAGGCCGAACGGCTGGCGCGCACCATCGATCAACATGGCGGCCGGACCTGACGGATTTCCCCCTTCCAACTCAAGCCAGCAAGGACAGCATCATGGACCTTCACCTGCGCGGCCGATGCGCGCTCATCACCGGGGCCTCGAAGGGAATCGGCGCGGCGGTCGCCGAGGCGCTGGCCGAGGAAGGCTGCCATCTGCATCTGGCCGCGCGCAACACGGCGGCGATGGATGAACTCGCCCGGCGGCTGCGCGACCGCCATCAGGTCCGCGTCGCGGTTCATACTGTCGATCTGCGCGACGGCGACGGCCTCAGGCAGCTTGCGGAGACTGCGGCAGACATCGACATTCTCGTCAACAATGCAGGCGACATTCCCAGCGGCACGCTCGACAGCATCGACGAAGCGACTTGGCGTCACGCGTGGGACCTGAAGGTGTTCGGCTATATCAACCTCACGCGCCTTGCCTATGCGCGGATGAAAGCGCGCGGCCGCGGCGTCATCGTCAACATCATTGGATCGGCGGGAGAACGGTTCGAAGCGAATTACATCGTCGGCAGCGCGGGCAACGCTTCGCTGATGGCGTTCACGCGCGCGCTTGGCGGCGCCAGCCTGAAGGACGAGATCCGCGTCGTCGGCATCAATCCGGGGCCGGTCGCCACCGACCGCATCATCGCACTGACGAAACGGCGCGCGCAGGCGCTGCTCGGCGACGAGAAGCGCGCGGCGGAAATCATGCAGGGGTTTCCACGCGGCCGCGCCGCTCATCCGCGCGAGATCGCCGATATGGCGGCGTTCCTCGCCTCCGACCGTTCCGGCTATACCAGCGGCGTGATCGTCACCATCGACGGCGGGATTTGCGCCGGATCCGGCGCATAGAGCGCGATCGTGTCGGGACGGCGCGCGGTCAGGAGTTGCTGCTGAAAAAACTCTTCACAGTCTTTACCACGCCGGCATCGGAGACGGCATAGCCCGGCAGCGCGCTGACCGCGCGCCGATATTCCGGCCCGCTGATGATGCCGATCAGACGCTTGATCGCGTCCGTGCGGAGCACCGGCTCGCGGCAGATGAAGAAGTAGTCCTCGGTGATGATGTGGACGAAGTCGAGGTCGAACTGCACCGCCGCCGCCTCGACGCCGAAGCCGGCATCGGCCATGCCGCGCGCCACATGCGCCGCCACCGCCGCATGGGTCAGTTCGACATTCTGATAGCCGGTGATGGCGCGGCCGTCGATCTTCTCCTGCGCCAGCAGATGCTCGAACAGCGCGCGCGTGCCGGAGCCGTGGTCGCGATTGACGAAGCTGATGCGCGGATCGCGTAAGCCATCGATCCCGGTGATGTTGAGCGGATTGCCGCGCTTGACCATCAGGCCCATCTCGCGCGTCACGAAGCCGATGACGCGGAAGACTTCGGGATCGAGCCACGCCTTGAACGCCGCCGCCGCCCGCTTGCGCAGCGCGCCATGCGGCAGATGGATCGCGGCGAGTTCGCTTTCCTGCGCCATCAGCGAGGCAAGCGACGCCTGATTGGCCATGTAGCGCAGGTCGATGCCGATATCGGGTTCGCGCAGCAGAAACTCGTTGAGCTTGGCGATGGCGAAGCCGTGGCTGGCATGAATGCGGATCGATGGCGGCATCTGCGGCAACAGGCTCGCCAGCTCCATCTCCAGTTCCTGCGCGATATTGTGCAATTGCGGCCCGAGCCGCGCCTTGAGGTGCTGCTCGGCCCATACCAGCTTGTCGCCGAGCGGCGTCAGCCGCGTGCCCTTGCCGCGCCGGCGCTCGACCAGCGGCTCGCCGAAAAACGCCGACCACTTGTCGACCAGATTCCAGGCGTGGCGATACGACATGCCGGAATGGGCGGCGGCGGTTGCCAGCGTTCCCGACATCTGGATCTCGCCGAGAAAGCTCAAAATGACGCGCATCGAATGCGGCGAGCGATCATTCGTGAAATGCCACGTCGGCTCAATATTGATTCGTACCATCTCAGGCCAAAGCGTTACGGGGAGGCGCTATCTGATAGGCTGCCCTCGCAGGCGTCAACCTTGGCGCGGTGGCGGAACGGGCAAATGTCGCGGCGACGATGACCGCGTCGCCTTGCGAATGGCGACAATCGCGCGGCCGCGCCGTCGCATCGCAAGACTAAGACGCTATCGGACGATCCGGCCCGCTGCCTACAGGCCCGGCTGCATCTGCCGTTCGGCGGCAAGCCTGGCCACAGCCTCGCGCGCGGCGGGAACGAGCCCCTCGCCGCCCTCGTCGAGATAGGCGCAGATCTGCTCGCGCATGCGCGGCTCCCAGAACTTCTTCAGATGGTCGACGACATCGGCCGGCGCATGATCGTTGCCCTGGGAGGTGAAGAACTGCGCGATCTGATTGGCCATGCGCACGAGTTTCTCAGGATGCATCGGCGTGCTGCTCCTTCCTGATCCGGCCGGCATGGGTGAAGATCTCGAAACCGTCGCGGCGGGCGATGCCCACCAGCGTGATGCCGGCGGCCTCCGCCGTGCGCACCGCAAGCGCGGTCGGCGCCGAGACGGCGGCGATGACGGGAATGCGCGCCGCAATCGCCTTCTGCACCATCTCGACCGAGATACGGCTGGTCAATACGCCGATGCCGCCCGCGCCGGTGCGTTTGGCCCGCGCCAGCGCGCCGACCAGCTTGTCGAGCGCGTTGTGGCGGCCGACATCCTCGCGC
>JBEBWH010000323.1:0-3973 GCA_040392305.1 Bradyrhizobium sp.
GATGTCGGCGGTCAAGGCCGCTTCATCATTTGGTGTCGTCGGAACCTTGCGCTGCATGGAACGATGCTGACCGAGAACACGGCATGCCCGTCATTCGGGAATGCCAAGCTCAGCAACAACATGATTCACGCAGGCGCGGCGACGCGTGGGCTTAGAAGTTTCCCCGTGCGTTCGACGGGCAAATGATTCACTGCATCATTTGCTTTTCCGTCTCACCCGCCAGGATCATCTTGTCCAGCGTCAGATCGGAGACGGCGCGGCGAAGACGCGAGTTCTCCGTCTCAAGCTCCTTCAGCCGCTTGACCTCGTCGCCCTTCCTCCATCGGCTCAAAAGCCATACATTAAGGGAGGACCACTTTTCAGAGGGCAGACCATCGCTACTCAGCCCGAATATCGAGACCGCCTCACGACTGCTATTTCCCTCGACATAAGCAAAATGTCGGACGACGGCATACACATCGCAAACATCTCGGTGGCCTACTTTGCCACCGCCCTGCACACCTTGTTTTGTCGCATAGTCGGCAAATCTATGCTTATGCCCGGCGAGTGCTACAACGTATTCTCTCAGCCAGGCTCGATCCATCCGAATGCGCCTTCGATTTACGAAGGTCGGAAGGCGACCGACCCACAAACTGGCGAAATACACGGCTAAAATGGCCTGCATTCGTGAAGCCGACCTCATAGCCAACGTCACTTACGAGAATATCGCTGGTTGCCAGAAGCTCCGCAGCCCTTGCAATCCTGAGAGCAACATAAGCCTCCTTTGGGCTGATATCGAGTTCCAAGCCGAAAAGGCGCTCCAATTGTCTCCTCGATCGGCCTGCCGATTGCGCAATCTGCTTGATTTCGAGGGGGCGCTGGAGATTGCTTTCCATCAACAACAGCGCCCTGCGCACCGAAATGCTGACGGCTCCAGCGAACATGTCGCTTATCGGCTGGGCATCGCGTGTGGTGCGTATCCTGTCCATGATGAGAATTTTGGATGCCTTCTCGGCAGCTTGATCGCCAAGGACAGCCGAGACGAAATGCGAGGCCAAATCAGCGGCACCCGAACCACCGGAACACGTCGCCCGGTCGCGGTCGACTTCAAAAAGCCGGTCGGCAGAAGCTCTGACCTGAGGAAACTGACTGCGAAACTCTCGGATGTGAAACCAGCTCACGCACGCGGCGTATCCGTCCAGCAATCCACAGCGAGCCAAGACGAAGCTCCCCGTGCACAAGGCGGTAATGGGCTTGGCTTCGCGCGCGGCTGCCAGCAAGAACATTTCAGCATTTGTTGTTATCGGCGGTTGCTGCCCCAGCAGCCCGCCAACAACAACGATATTATCGTAGTCATGAGGCGATCCAAACCGTGAGGTCGGCATCAACTCCAAGCCGCAACTGGAGCGAATTGGCAGTCCGTCGCCGAGTATCTGCCAATCGAACACGCGCCTGCGACTAAGGTCTCCGTCGTCGCCTGCCAGCCTCAGCGAATCGATGAAAAGCGAAAGCGGGGATAGCGTAAAATTTCGCGCCAGTATGAATCCAAATCGGGTCTTCATCGCTTGTGATGCCTCTCCATTACCAGCGGCGCGGAGTATCGCACGCGAGAGGGGCTCTTGCGTTACCCCGCATTCTGTCCGCGCATTCCGCGATCCGGCCGGGTGTGCTCCGTCCGGATTCCGTGAAGACTTTCGCAGTCCAGCCGCCGTGGCAAATTAGCAACCCTAATCGCCTGATATCGACTTCTAATTTCCAGCGGCAGAGCAGCCTTTCTATAGTCCGTGGCGAAGCTCGACCATCCCGATCTCGATGCGGAGGAAATAATGAACGTCTATGCCAAGGGTATGCCGAACGAATTGCTGAGGCTGCAGAACATGCACAATGGCGAGAAGGCCGTTCCGACCTTCAGCGCCGCCGAAATGACGCGCCGCCAGGACGGCATGCGCAAGATTCTGGCCGAATTGAAGCTCGATGCCGCGATCCTCACTTCCTACCACAACATCTGCTACTTCTCGGACTTCCTGTATTGCTACTTCGGGCGCCGCTACGCCTTTGTCGTAACTGCGGAGAAGGCCGTTTCCGTATCCGCCGGCATCGATGCGGGGCAGCCTTGGCGTCGCACATTTGGCGACAACATCACCTATACCGACTGGCGCCGGGACAATTATTTCCATGCGCTGCAGCAGACGTTGCCGGGCGTGAAGCGCGTTGGCATCGAGTTCGATCATGTCAATCTCGAGCTGCGGAAGCTCCTGCAGGATGCCTTCCCCGGCGTGGAATTCGTCGATATCGGCTCGCCCACCATGTGGTTGCGCACGATCAAGTCGGCGGAGGAGATCGCCTTCATCAAGGAAGGCGCGCGCACCGCCGACATCGGCGGCGCGGCGATCCGCGACGCAATCCGCGAAGGCGTTCCCGAATATGAGGTGGCGCTGGCGGGCACCCAGGCGATGGTCCGCCATATTGCAAAGACCTTCCCGCATGCCGAATTGATGGACACCTGGGTCTGGTTCCAGTCCGGCATCAATACCGACGGCGCCCACAATCCGGTGACGTCACGCGAAGTGCAGAAAGGCGACATCCTGTCCCTCAACTGCTTCCCGATGGTTGCGGGCTACTACACCGCGCTGGAGCGCACCCTGTTCCTGGATCACGCCAGCGACGAGCACCTGCGCATCTGGGAAGTCAATTGCGAGGTGCATCGCCGCGGCCTCGAACTCCTGAAGCCGGGCGCGCGTTGCGGAGACGTCGCGACGGAGTTGAACGACATCTATCGCAGCCACGGCCTGCTCGGCTACCGATCGTTCGGCTACGGACACTCCTTCGGCGTGCTGTCGCATTATTATGGCCGCGAAGCCGGCGTCGAACTGCGCGAGGATATCAACACCGTGCTTCAGCCGGGCATGGTTGTTTCGATGGAGCCGATGGTAACTTTGCCGGAGGGTGTGGCGGGCGCCGGTGGCTACCGCGAGCATGACATCCTGGTTATCGGCGAGGACAGTTCGGAAAACATCACCAAATTCCCGTTCGGTCCAGAACACAACATCGTTTAGCCCTGACAAGGAACTATGATATCTGAGCGGGCCTCTGGGGGAACCAGAGGTCCGCTTGCGTTCGTTCGACACAGCGTGATCTGATTACCCGTTGGGAGGCGGGACTTGCCATGCGGAGCATACCTACCGATCTGCTACGAGCCTTCGTCGCGATCATCGATTTGCGCAGCTATACGCGCGCCGGCGAACAGCTTGGCCGCACCCAGCCGGCGATCAGCCTGCAGATGAAGAAGCTGCAGGAACTGCTGGATGTCTCGCTCTTCGCCAAGGAAGGCGGCGCGCAACTGACCGAGCATGGCGAACTCGTGGCGGGTTATGCCCGCCAGATTCTTGCCCTCAACGACGACATGATGCTGAAGCTTTCCGACCGCAGCAACAAGGGAAAGCTGCGACTAGGGATCCCAAACGACTATACCGACCATTTCCTGCCCAAGCTGATGACGAGCCTCGCCCGGGATGGCGGTGACATCACCTTCGACGTGGTCTGTGATCTCTCGCACAATCTGCTTCGGGGGCTGCGCAACGGCCTGTTCGACATCGTTGTGGCAATGACGCCCGACGGCCCATCCGAAGGGGCGTTCATGACCTGGAAGGAACCCCTGGCCTGGGTTGGTGCCGCACCGCTCGAAGATATCCCGGCCGACGCCGACGAGAAGAACCGGCTGCGCATCGTCTGTTATCCGGAAGGCTGTCTCTACCGCCGCAACATGTTGACGGCGCTGCAACGCGACGGGCGCAATTTCGAGATCGTCTATACGAGCCCGAGCCTTGCCGGACTCGAAGCGGCCGTGGGCGCAGGGTTCGGCATCACGGTGCTGGCGCGCAGGATCATTCCGCCGGCGTTACGAATCATGGAGCCTTCGAGTCACCTGCCCCGTTTGGCCGACGTCGTGGTCGGCATTTATGTCGGGCCGGACCGCACGCGCTCGGCGGTTGCG
>JBEBWH010000324.1:0-3956 GCA_040392305.1 Bradyrhizobium sp.
GCGGGCTCGGGAGCGTCGCCGGTGCGGCGGTCGGCGCGCTGATAGTCGGCCTCACGCGCGCCGGGGCCATCCATGTCATGCCCGAGGTCGAACTGTTCGTCATTTACGCGGTGATGGCCGTCGTGCTGGCGTTCCGGCCGGAAGGTCTGTTCGGCCGCCCCGCAGCAAGGAAAATCTAGATGGCGAAGTTCAATACCCACCTGTTGCTGCTCGTCGCGGCGGTCATCCTGATTCCGCTCGGTCTCGTACTGCCGACATGGCTTGTATTCCTCGTCACCATCGGGCTGGCCAAAGGCCTCGTTGTCGTCGGCCTGGTGGTGATGATGCGCGCCGGCCTGGTGTCGTTCGGTCAGGGGCTCTATTATGGTCTCGGCGCTTACACCGCCGGACTTGCTGCGAACTTTCTTGGCGTCAACGACGCGGTGCTGCTGCTGATCTTCGGCGCGCTGGTCGGCATCGTGACGGCGCTCGGCCTCGGCGTGCTGCTGGTGCGCTATCGCCAGATATTTTTCGCGATGCTGAGCCTTGCCGTGTCGATGATCCTTTATGGCGCATTGGTGCGCTCCACCGCGCTCGGTTCGACCGACGGCTTCAACCTTCCACCGCCGACCTTTCTCGGCCTCACGCCCGACGTCGAAATCAGCCGTCGCATCCTGTTCGCGCTCGCGCTCGCGCTGGCGCTCGGCACGGCATCGCTGCTGTATCGCTTCACACGGTCGGCAACCGGCGTGCTCGGCGAGGCCATCGTCATGAACGAAATCCGCGTCGAATATCTCGGCACCTCGGTCAGCCGCGTGCTGCTGATCACCTATGTCATCGGCGCCGTCACCGCCGCGCTCGGCGGCGTATTGGTGGCGCTCGCCACCAGTCACATCGACCCTGATCTCGCCTTCTGGACCACCTCCGGCGAATTCGTGTTCGTCGCGATCCTGTCCGGCACCGGGCATGTCGCGGGGCCCCTTGTCGGCATGGTGCTGTTCGAGGCGGTGCGCTCGTTCGCCTTCCAGTATTCGCCCTATACCTGGCAGATGGTGGTCGGCACGGCGATGCTTGCGGTCATCGTATTCCTGCCGAACGGGCTGTGGTCGCTGCTCAGCCGCAGCGCGCGAGGGAGTGAAAGCCGATGACCCGCACGGTGCTGGAGGTCCGCAACCTCAACAAACGTTTCGGCGCCGTCGTCGCCGCCGACGATATCTCGATCGCCATATCCGCCGGCGAAGTGATCGGCCTGATCGGCGCCAATGGCGCGGGCAAGACCACCTTCGTCAATATGGTGACGGGGCATCTCAAGCCCGATACGGGACAGGTGCTGTTCGCAGGCGACGACATCACCGCCCTCACGCCGCGCGAGATGACGCGGCGCGGCATCACCCGCTCCTTTCAGGTCGCCCAGCTTTTCCCCCAGCTCACAGCGCGAGACAACATGCTGATCGCACTCGCGAGCGCAGAGAGCGAGCGGCCGGCGCTGTTTACCGAACTGCGCACGCCGCAGCGGATCGAACGCGGCCAGCACCTTCTGCAACGTTTCGGGCTCGCCGACGTCGCTGACCGAGCAACCGTCGAACTGCCGCAGGGCAAGCGCAAGCTGCTCGACATCGCTTTGGCCATGGTCGGACGGGCGCATGTGCTGCTGCTCGACGAACCGACCAGCGGCATCAGCGCCGAGGAAAAATTTCCCCTGATGGACCTTGTAATGGATGTCGTTGGCGGCGCGGACGCAGCGATCCTGTTCGTCGAACACGACATGGAGATGATCGAGCGCTACGCAAGCCGCGTCATCGCCTTCTATGAGGGACGCATCATCGCCGACGGTTCCCCCGCCGCCGTGCTGGCCGATAGCGCCGTGCGGCGTCATGTCGTCGGCTCCGAAATTCACCGCAGGCACGAGGAGCGACGATGAGCGCCATGCTGGAAACCGCACAGCTCTCCGCGACCATCGGCGGCGTCCGGGTGCTGCAGGATGTCAATCTTGCACTGGATGCCGGAAGCTTCGTCGGCCTCGTCGGCCGCAACGGCGCCGGCAAGACCACGCTGATGCGAACGGTGATGGGCCTGCTGCCGGCCGACAGCGGCCGCCTCGCCTTTCTCGGTCGCGATCTTCGCGCCGAACCCGCGATGCGCCGCGCCGCGCTCGGCATCGGCTACATGCCGGAGGATCGCCGCCTGGTGCCTGATCTCACCGTCGAGGAAAACATTCTCGTACCGGCATGGGCGACTGGTGACGGCGACGCGGCGCGGCGGCTCGCCTTCGTCAACGAGTTGCTGCCGGAGGTCGCAAGCTTCGGCGACCGCCGCCCGGCGCAACTGTCCGGCGGCCAGCAGAAGCTGGTGGCGCTCGCCCGCGCGCTGGTCGCCGGCACGAAACTCCTTCTGCTCGATGAGCCGTTCGAAGGTGTCGCACCCGTGCTCGCGCAGCGCCTTGTCGCCGCCATCGGCGAATTGCGCGCCACCGGCGTCGCCGTGCTGATGTCGGAGTCCGACTATGTCCACTCCGAATCGCTGGTGGACAAACTATATGTGATCGAACGCGGCGTGGTCACACGCACCGATCCGAACGGAGGAAGCAGTCAATGAAAACCCGCGCAACCGTGCTCGAACGGATGGGCTGCGAGGCGCCCTACAAGGACAGCCGACCGTTGCAGGTAGTCGAACTCGATCTCGATCCGCCCGGTCCCGGCGAGGTGCTGGTGAAGATCGCCGCTGCGGGGCTCTGCCATTCCGACCTCTCGGTGATCGACGGCAACCGCCCGCGCGTGATGCCGATGGCGCTCGGCCATGAGGCTTCAGGCGTCGTCGTCGAGGTCGGCGCAGACGTCAACGATCTTGCGCCCGGCGATCACGTCGTGATGGTCTTCGTACCCAGTTGCGGCCATTGCCTGCCCTGCGCGACCGGCCGGCCCGCGCTGTGCGAGCCGGCGGCGATCACCAACGGCGCTGGCACGCTGCTCTCGGGCGAGCGGCGGCTGCGCTGGAAAGGCGCCCCGCTCAACCATCACCTCGGCGTCTCCGCCTTCGCCGAACATGCCGTCGTCTCCAGGCGATCGCTGGTGAAGATCGACCGCGATATTCCGCTCGACCATGCGGCATTGTTCGGATGCGCGGTGCTCACCGGGGTCGGCGCCGTCGTCAACACCGCGCAGGTGACGGCCGGCACGGCCGTGGCCGTCATCGGGCTCGGCGGCGTCGGCATGGCCGCGCTGCTCGGCGCGCTCGCCGCCGGAGCCGGGCGTGTGATCGCCGTTGATCTGTCGCCGCAGCGCATCGCATTCGCCCGCCAGCTTGGCGCGACCGACGCTTTCGAAGCCGGACCGTCGGCGGCGGAGGCCATCCGCGAGGCGACGAAAGGCGGCGTCGACATCGCGATCGAAACCGCAGGCGCGATCAAGGCGCTCGACCTTGCCTACAGGATCACGCGGCGCGGCGGCGTCACCGTCACCGCCGGGCTGCCGCCGCCGGACGCCAAGCTGGAAATTCCCGCGGTCAGCCTCGTCGCCGAGGAAAGAACGGTCAAGGGCAGCTATATCGGCACCGCCGTGCCGCTGCGCGACCTGCCGCGCTATCTCGCGCTGTACCGTCAGGGCCGCCTGCCCGTCGACCGGCTGCTGACGCATCGGCTGAAACCCGAAGAGATCAACGAAGGCTTCGACCGGCTCCGCACCGGCGATGCCATCCGGCAGATCGTCAGTTTCTAGGTTCCGCCCGCCCGCTCTCTACCTCGGGGAACACGCGGCGGCGTCTCAGTGATAGGATGGGGCAGGCCTTGCGCTTGGGCTTGAGCCTGTGCCTGCCTGGCCAAACGGGAACGCTGAATTGAGGAGAACTGCGGATGGAGCGCGCCGTCCTGATCTATGCGACCTTCCCGAGCGTTGCGGAGGCGGAGAAAATCGGGCGGCAGCTCGTGGAGCAACGGCTCGCCGCCTGCGTCAACATCACTCCGGGCATGATCTCGCATTACC
>JBEBWH010000325.1:0-3932 GCA_040392305.1 Bradyrhizobium sp.
CATCCGCCTCGTCGACTTCAAGATGGAGTGCGGCCGGCTGTTCGAGAACGAGATGGTCCGCATCATCGTCGCAGACGAGATTTCCCCCGACTCCTGCCGGCTCTGGGACGTCAAGTCGAATGAGAAGCTGGACAAGGATCGTTTCCGCCGCGATCTCGGCGGCCTCGTCGAGGCCTATACCGAGGTCGCCAAGCGGCTTGGCATCATGAGCGAAAACGAGCGGCCCGCGGGTAGCGGCCCGGTGCTGGTGAAAGGCTGACGGCATGAAGGCGCGTGTGACGGTGACGCTGAAGAGCGGCATCCTCGATCCGCAGGGCAAGGCCATCGAGGGTGCTCTGAAGTCGCTGGGCGTCAGCGGCGTGGCCAGCATCCGCCAGGGCAAGGTGTTCGACATCGAGCTGGAGGACGGCAGCGACAAGGCCAGGGCCGAGGCGCTGTTGAAGGATGCCGCCGACAAGCTGCTCGCCAACACCGTGATCGAGAATTATCGCGTCGAGGTGGTGGGCTAGGCGCGCTGTCATGAAATCTGCTGTCCTCGTTTTCCCCGGCATCAATCGCGAACGCGATATGGCGCGGGCACTCCGGCTCATTTCCGGTGTCGAGCCGGCCATGGTGTGGCACGCCGAAACCGAGTTGCCGCGCGGCACCGATCTCGTGGTGCTGCCCGGCGGCTTCTCCTATGGCGACTATCTGCGCTGTGGCGCCATCGCGGCGCGCTCGCCGGTGATGACCGCGGTGCGCAAATTCGCCGACGCGGGCGGGCTCGTGCTTGGCGTCTGCAACGGGTTTCAGATTCTCTGCGAGGCGGGGCTTTTGCCCGGCGTGCTGATGCGCAACGCGCGGATGAAATTCATCTGCCGCGATGTGCACCTGCGTATCGAACGGTCAGATACCCCGTTCACCCGCGGCTATAATGCCGGGCAGGTCATCCGCGTGCCGGTCGCGCACGGCGAGGGCAACTATGTTGCCGACGACGACACGGTTCGGCGCCTCGAAGGCGAAGGGCGGGTGCTGTATCGCTATTGTTCGCCCACTGGCGAGGTGGCCGATACCCACAACATCAACGGCGCGGCGGCATCGATCGCAGGCATCGTCAACGCGGACGGCAATGTGCTCGGCATGATGCCGCACCCCGAAAATCACGTCGAGCCCATCATGGGATGCACCGACGGGCGGGGCCTGTTCGCCGGCCTCGCCGATCATCTGAAGCGGGCTGCCTAGAGCTTTTCTGCCTCTCGATGGAATCAGAAGCGGAGTTCTTTGCTTTGACGCGTTGTCTGCACGCGAACCGGCTTCCACTTCGCTCGAAAACGCTCTAGCGGCCGACCGCTCTCACGCGGTCCGGAGCGTCACCACAAAGCTTTCGGCTTCGGTCTGCAACTGCTGGCTTTCAGTCCGCAGAGCATTTGCGGATTTGTGCACGTTCGCCGCCGCCGCTTCGGTGTTCTCCGATCCCTTGCTGACATTCACGATGGTCGTCGCCACTTCGGTCGATCCGGAGGCGGCCATGTTGATGTTGTAGGTGATTTCGCGGCTTGCGTGGATCTGCTTCTCGACGGCTTCGGAGATGGCCTTCGAATGCTTCGAGATCGAGGAGATGGTTTGTCCGATCTCGGAGATGGCCGCGACCGCGGTGCCGGTGGCGGTCTGGATTTCCTTGATCTGGACCGCGATTTCCTCGGTCGCCTTGGACGTTTGCGACGCGAGCTGTTTGACTTCGTGAGCGACGACGGCGAAGCCCTTGCCGGATTCGCCGGCCCGCGCGGCCTCGATCGTGGCGTTGAGCGCGAGCAGGTTTGTCTGCTGGGCGATGGTGCCGATGATCTGGATGACATCGCCGATGCGGCTGGCGGCATGGCTAAGTTCGGCAATCTGGCCGTTGGCGGCTTCGGCCTGCGCGACGGCGCTGTTCGCGGTTTCGAGCGACGCCTGCACCTCTCGCGAAATCTCGCCGACCGAGGTTTCGAGGCTTTCGGTGCTTGCCGCGACCGATTTCACGCTTGCCGACGCCTGTTCCGAGGCGCTGGCAACCGCTGCCGACAGCAGCTGGGTTTCCTTGGCCGTCGAGGTCAGGCGATCGGCGGCGGTCCGCAGATCCTCGGACATCGAGGCGACGCGGCCCGCGATTTGCCCGATCGACTGCTCGAATGTGTCGGAAAGCTGTTGCAGCGTGGCGAGCTTTTCACGCTTGCCCGCCTCGAAATAGACGGAGATGACGAAATCCATATCGAGCATGATCACCGTAACCAGTGCGTCGATCATGGCTGCCTTCTTGGCGAACAGCGTTTTGCTCGGCCAATGCGATGTCACGCCGGTTTCGATGTGACCGAGGATGCTGGTGAGCAGCTTCTTGTAGCCGCCGATATACCATTGGGGTTCGAGCCCCAGCCGGTGATGGACTTCACCGATCCTTTGTGCTGATTCGACGTACTGTTCGTCGAACGAGCCCGAAAGCAGCATTGCCCAATGGGCGATCTGGGCGCTCTTCGCCCTGTCCCTTACCGTCGGGGCCGTGAAGTGACGGTTGACCTCGGGAAACCGGGTCAGAAATTGATAGAAGTCATCGAGAGCGCCGGGCAGGGCGTCCATGACAAGGGGGCGAATTTCAGCAAGAGCGATGCGGGTCGCATCGGATATCTCGGTGAAGGCAAGGCGGGTCGAAAGCGAACTGGCGAGATTCATGTCGGCAACACTGACGGGCGCACGGGGCGTTCGGTACGCATCCAGCCCGTGATGGTTGCCTACGCAAGAGAAGTCGCTATGTGATTGGAATCCGGCGGTCTGTGATGGTGCCGCTGTTCATACGGAATCGTAACGCCGCCGTGGTTAATGCTTTCTGAATCGACCCTGATCCCCACGTTCCGGTCCTGCGATCGGGCCTGTCCGGGACTTCACCCGCGCAATTGAATATAAACGGGAAAAGAGCTTTCCCGGCAGCCGCAATCTTCGTAAACAGGGCCGCGACCCACGGAATGTCATGATCCCCAACGAACCGAAAATCACTCCCGAGCTTGTCGCCGCGCACGGACTCAAGCCGGACGAATACGAGCGGATTCTGGCTTTGATCGGCCGCGAGCCGACTTTCACGGAACTCGGCATCTTCTCGGCGATGTGGAACGAGCACTGCTCGTACAAGTCGTCCCGCATCCATCTGCGCGGCCTGCCGACCAAGGCGCCATGGGTGATCCAGGGGCCGGGCGAGAATGCCGGCGTGATCGATATCGGCGATGGGCAGGCGGTGGTGTTCAAGATGGAGAGCCACAACCACCCGAGCTTCATCGAGCCCTATCAGGGGGCTGCGACCGGCGTCGGCGGCATCCTGCGCGACGTCTTCACCATGGGCGCGCGGCCGATCGCCTGCCTCAATGCGCTGTCGTTTGGCGCGCCCGAGCATCCGAAGACCCGCCACCTCGTCGCCGGTGTCGTCGCCGGCGTCGGCGGCTACGGCAATTCGTTCGGCGTGCCGACGGTCGGCGGCCAGGTGCGTTTCCACAGCCGCTACGACGGCAACATTCTCGTCAATGCCATGGCGGTCGGTCTCGCCGACGCCGACAAGATTTTCTATGCCGCTGCGTCCGGCGTCGACATGCCGATCGTCTATCTTGGCTCCAAGACCGGGCGCGACGGCATTCACGGCGCGACCATGGCGTCGGCCGAGTTCGACGACGATAGTGAGGAGAAGCGTCCCACGGTTCAGGTCGGCGATCCGTTCGCCGAAAAGCTGTTGCTGGAGGCCTGCCTCGAAATCATGGCCAAGGGCTGCGTCATCGCCATTCAGGATATGGGCGCGGCGGGGCTGACCTGCTCGGCGGTCGAGATGGGCGCCAAGGGCGATCTCGGCGTCGATCTCGATCTGGACACGGTGCCGACGCGCGAGCGCGGCATGAGCGCCTACGAGATGATGCTGTCGGAGAGCCAGGAGCGCATGCTCA
>JBEBWH010000326.1:0-3929 GCA_040392305.1 Bradyrhizobium sp.
CGATCCCTGTCAGCCCATCCTGCTGCGCAAGCTGCCTCATCTCTCTTTTCTGCAAGGCAAGCTTGACGAGATTCCTGACCCTTGCAGCCACGATCGCCGGCCGGATGGGCTTGTGGATATAATCGGCCGCACCCAACCGGAGCCCCAGCTCCTCGTCAGCTTCCTCATTTTGCCCGGTGATGAAAACGACCGCTATTCCAGCGGTACGTTCGTCCGCACGCAGGGCCGAGAGTACCTCGTAGCCGTTCATGCCCGGCATGGACACGTCAAGCAGGATCAGGGTGAGCACTTCCGCCTGCTGCCTGGCGGAAGACAGCACGTCTTCGCCATTCCCGGCGAGAAGAACACGGTAATCCGCACCGAGAAGTTCCGCCAGAACTGTACGATTTATGCGTTCATCGTCCGCGACAAGTATTGTCGGCCGTTCATCAGTCATTGCCCGTCATTGTCCATATCTGCTGTCAGCAATGCTGAAAATTCGTCAAGCTTGGCAACCGCATCGTCGCGCTGAAGGTCATCGAAACACTCCCGCACTTTTTCGAGAATGGCCTTGTGTCGCGGTTCTGTCAGTCGCGCGGCCAGTGCTTCCAAACTTTTCACCGCATCGTAGTCGCCCTGTAGAATTAGCGTCCTCGCTTGCCCGATCAATGGACCAACATCGTCGTTGCCGATGGCGGCGGAACCGACATCCGCGAAATCATGGGCCTCGATCTCGCCCGCGACCTCGGCGAGCAGGAGACTCAGACTTTTCCCCACCTCTTCCGCCAGTATCCGCCCGCCAGCGACGTCGTTTTGTCGTGCCGCCCGTTCAAGCTGGTCTGCATCATGCTGGATGCCGCTCGCTCCCAGGTAGCCGACGGCACCTTTCACAAGGTGCGCCAATTCCGCGAGTTGCGTTCCCTGGGGGTGAATGGCAAACCGCCCGAACTCTTCCGGGGCATTCTTGAAGTCGCGCAAAAACCCGCGCAACATTCGGCCTATCCGCTGGGGATTGTCTCCGAAGCGTTTCCTCATCGCTCCCATATCGAGGTGCGTCTGCGCCGGATTCGGCGCCTCGCCGGAAGCCAGAGAACTGGCCCGATCAAGCTTTGCCACGGCACCCGGCAACAATGAGATCAGGACAGAATAGAGATGACCTTCGTCGATAGGCTTGCTCAGATGTTCGTTCATGGCGGCTTCGACGATGGCGCGGTCCTCCGGCCGAGCCTGGGCGGTGAGGGCAATAATGGGAAGACGCGACCACTTGGCGCGACGGCGGATTGCCTTGGTCGCCTCGATGCCATCCATCACCGGCATGTGAACATCCATGAGGACGGCGTCGAACGCTTCTTTCTCAAGCATCTCAAGCGCCTCTCGCCCATTGGTAGCGGTCGCGACGACAATGCCCACCAGCTCGAGGAAATCGGCGGCGACCTCGCGATTCAAGGCGTTATCGTCAACGACAAGGACCTTGCGCCCCGCAAGGAGAGTACGCGGATCGTCATTCTCGTGCCTGTTGCCGGCCGGCTTCTTGCCTGCCTCGTCGGCCGTGTCCGAAGGCGCCAGTGTCTCCGTGAGTGTATTGAACATCACGGACTCGGTGATCGGCTTGATAAGCAGTCCCTGCAGATGAAGCTGCTCCACTTTCTGAAGCACCTCCTCACGACCGTATGCGGTCACCATCAGGACTGCCGGCAAGTGAGAAAGGTTCTCTTCCTCGCGAATCCTGCGGGCCGCCTCCAGGCCATCCATCTCGGGCATGCGCCAATCCATAAGAACGATTTCAAATGGTCGATCGGTTTGTGAGGCGCTACGGAGCTTGTCGATGCCTTCCGCACCGGAGGACGCCACTTCGGCGACCATGCCGAAAGCGCCGACCATGTCGGATAGAATCTCGCGAGCGCTGGCGTTGTCATCGACAATCAGCACGCGCCTGCCGGGAAGGACGGAATTGGGAAGCGCATGACGGTCTTCTTCCTTGCCGTTGGCAGGCCGGGTCGCGATCGTGAAATGGAAGTCGCTTCCCCGTCCGGGTTCGCTACGGACATCGATGCGACCGCCCATCATGTCGACCAGTTGCCGGCAGATCGCCAGCCCAAGCCCGGTACCGCCGTATTGGCGCGACGTCCTGGTTTCCGCCTGGGAGAACGGCCGGAACAACTGAGCTATCTGCTCGACGTCGATCCCTATGCCCGTATCGCGCACCGAGAATGCCAGGATGCTCGACCCCGGGACGGATGGCCCGGCATTCTTCGACGTCACGCTGACGACGATTTCTCCCTGCTCGGTGAACTTGATCGCGTTGCCGACGAGATTCGTAAGCACCTGCCCGAGCCGGAACGGATCGCCGCGCAGGCGTCGCGGAACATCCGGCGCCACTGAAAATGCGATCTCGATTCCCTTCTCGTCGGCGCGCATGGCCGTGACCGCAGATACGGTCTCGAGCATTTCCTCCAGTTCGAACTCGGTGTCCTCGAGCGCAAGCATTCCCGCCTCGATCTTGGAATAGTCGAGAACATCGTTGATGATCACGAGCAGCGCTTTCGCCGACAGGTCGATCTTTTCGAGATAGTTGCGCTGCTTCGGCGAAAGGTCGGTCTGCTGAACCAGCCGCGTCATGCCGATCACCGTGTTCATCGGCGTACGGATTTCATGGCTCATCGTCGCCAGGAAATCCGCCTTGGCCCGTTCTCCGGCTTCTGCCGCTTCCTTTGCAGTCTGCAACTGCCGCGAAATCTCCATGTCGCGCGTCACGTCCAGCATGAGCCCGTCCCAGACCGTCTTGTCGCCCACACGACGCGGCACTGCGCGGAAGCGGAGCCAGATCTCGTTGCCGTCCGGCTTACGGTGTCGCGCCTGGAAATCGAACTCGGAGAGGTTTCTTTCCGAATGCGCCACCGCTTCGATGGCCAGGGCACGGTCCGAGGGATCGAAAGAGGCGCCGAACATGTAGTTTCCCGACAGGATCTTGTGGATCGGGCTCCCCAGCAGCATCTCGATGCCGGCGCTCGCATACACAAACCGCCACGGATGATCTGCATCGCGCTCCATCCGGTAGATGCCGCCGCTTGGCAAATTGTCCGCCAGGGCTTCCAGCTGGGCGCGAGCGTCCTCACGTTCGGATATGTCCTGCACGGTGCCGGTAAGCGCAACGACCTGCCCGTTTAGATCGCGTATTGCCTCGCCCTTGACATGGCAAACGAAGGACGATCCGTCCGGGCGAAAATGAAGGGCGTCAATGCCATACGGTTCACCGGTTTCGACGCACCGTGCAATCGCCGCCGAGGCCCTGGCGAAGCTTTCGGGCGACAGCATCCTCTGGAGATCTCCCGGCGTCAGAGGCGGGCCCGCGGGGTCCATGCCGTTCATCTCGTAGAGCATTTCGGAGGAGGTAATCGCGCCAGTTTCCAAGGTAAGCAACCAGCTACCGATCCTTGCCACCCTCTCGGCACGCTTCAACGTGTCGTAACTGTTTTGAAGCTTCCTTTCGGCGTCGCGTGCCTCGGTGACATCGATAACGACACCTACAAGCCGGTTGGGCGTCGTCCCGGTAGCATGGAGCATGCAGGCCGCCGACGTGATCCATCGCGTTTCGCCCGATGGCCTGATGAGCCGGAAATCGACATGGCGATCCTGTGTGCGTGTCGCAAGCTCCGCCAAGCGCTCATCGGTTATGCGGTCGGCGTCGTCGGGATGAACCAGAGCCTTGAAATCGGCAATCCTGCGCATCTGGCCGGCTGCGGGATCGAGCCCGTATATCTTGTAGCAGGTGGCGTCGCAGTGAAGGACATCATCGTCGATATTGTAGTCCCATATCCCCATTCCGACGACCTCGGCCGCCAGCGACATGCGCTCCCGCTGGGCATGCAATTCCTCCAGTGCGCGGGCATGCCCATGGCCTGTCACGAGCAGGGCGAGATGGTCTTCCATACCGCGCGCGAAATGTTCGA
>JBEBWH010000327.1:0-3905 GCA_040392305.1 Bradyrhizobium sp.
TGCTGGAAAGCTATCGCGCGCAGATCGCGCAATGCGAAAAGCTCAAGATCGAACTCGACCTCATCCATGAGGCAATCACCCGCACCAAGCAGGAAATCGCCGTGCTGCACGGCAAGAGCTTTTCCGGCGGGGAGATGGCCAAGGTGACGGGCGAACTCGGCGCGGTGGTCGGCGGCACCGAGGAAGCGACCCAGCACATTCTGGAAGCGGCCGAGGCGATCGACCAGGCCGCCGGCATGATCGGCAAGGTGGCCTCGGCCGAGCAGCAGCGCGGCCTCGGCGAGGAAATCCAGGAGCGCGTCGTTTCCATCTTCGAAGCCTGCAACTTCCAGGATCTCACCGGCCAGCGCATCGCCAAGGTGATGACGACGATGAAATTCATCGAGCACCATATCAATGTGATGATGGATATCTGGGGCGGCGTCGACGCCATCAAGGCGCATGCGCCGGCGATCGTCGACGAGCGCACCGGCGATGCACGCCTGCTCAACGGTCCCAAGGGGCCGGGCAGCGAGGGCCACGCCTCGCAGGATGAAATCGACGCGATGTTCGGCTAGGACGTTTTCGAGCGAAGCGGCAGCCGGTTCGCCTTTCAGCCTTACTTGCGGATCGCGAGGAAGCAGGCGAGCGACACCAGCACGCAGGCAAGGCCGAAGCCGAACACCGCGCGCGCCGGCAGGATGTCGATGGCGGTGGCGAACACGAACGGCGCGAAGGCCTGTAAGAGCGCCGCCGGGCGGGCGATGCGGCCAAGCACGAGGCCGTAGCCGACCGGGCCGAAGATATGCAGCGGCAGCGTGCCGCGCGCGATGGTGACGATGCCGTTGGCGCCGCCGAACAGGATCGAGAACAGCGCCGCCACCGGCACGCTGATACCCGCCACCGTCATCAGCGTGAACGCGGCCACCATCATCAGGATGGCGGTGCGCGCCACCCGCAGCGGATCGGTGCGGTTGGCGAAGGCGAAATCGATCAGGCGCGCCACCACCTGCGAGGGGCCGAACAGCGCGCCGATGATCACCACCGTGGTCGGATCGATGCCGCCGCGCTCCAGCATCACCAGCAGGTTGGCGATCATGCCCGACAGCACGAAGGCGTGCAGCGCGAACCCCGCCGCCATCAGGATGAAGAGCGCCCCGGCCGGCGAGACCTTGGGCGGCGTGACCGCGCCGGTGCCGTGCGACGAGACCTTCGGCGGCGCTGCCGCCACCGTGCGCGGCAGCGCGAAGGCGTGCAGCGGCGCGACCACCAGCGCCAGCACAGCGGCGAGCACCAGATAGGTGGCGCGCCAGCCGACGGTTTCGAGCAGGAAATGCTCGGCCGGCCAGCCGACCGTCGAGGCGAAGCCGCCGGCGAAGGTGACGAAAATGATCTGGCGGCGGGCGCTGGTACCGAAGATGCGGCCGAGCGAGGTGAAGGCGGCGTCGTAGAGCGTCGTCGACATCGCCGCGCCGATCAGCAGCCAGCAGGCGAAATAGGCGACCGGATGCGAGGCGAGGCTGAGGCCGACGAAGCCGGCCGCGCCGGCGAGCGCGCCGGGGGCCATCACCCGGTGCCCGCCATGGCCTTCAATCAGGCTGCACAGCCGCGGCGCGAGCAGGCCGGAGGTGACGAGCGCCAGCGAAAAGCCTGCCATGCAGAACGACAGCGGCCAGCCGCGCTCCGCGCCAAGCTGCGGCAGGATCAGCACCGGCGAATAGATCAGCGCGCCCCAGCCGAGAATCTGGGTCAGCGCCAGCACCGGCACCGCGCGCCCCGGCCCGCGCAGATAGCCGATCAGCGCCGCCATGGCTGCGGCCCTGCCCCGGCGGCGCCGGAGCCTATCGCAGCGCTATCCGAAGCGTCGGCGCTGTCGTCCGAGCCGCCATCGTCGGCGGCATCAGGGCTTTGGCGCGCAGCGGACATAGACCATGTTTCCGTAGCGGCTCGCGGCGTCGCGGTCGATGAACCGCGTCACCAGCACCCGCCCGTCGAACGAGACGATCTCGCGATCCTTCTCGTCACCGGCGGGGCCGGCCGGGCCGATATAGTTCTTGCCGCTCTGGCTGCCCTTGAGCCGCAGTTCCTGCGGCGTCGCCTCGTCGGCGAGATGCATCACCACGCCGCCCTCCCGGCCCGCCCCGATCACATAGGGGTTGCGGCACTGCGATTTCGCCGCGGCCTCGGTGCGGCGGCGGTCGTCCGGCTTGGTGTAGGAGGCGAGGCCCCAGCTCCCGACCAGTTCGTCGGCGCGGATGGTGGCGGGGATTTCTGGCGCGGGCGGCGGCCCCGCCTCGGCGACCGGCGGCTGCGGCCCGGTGCCGAAGGTCGTGCACGCGCCGAGCAGCGCGGCCAGCGTCACGACCCCGGTCAGCGTCCGCGCGGTTCGCACAAAGCGTCGATCGATGCACGGCGAGGTGCGCGGCGTGGAGCGTGACTTGAGCATGATTTCCCCTTGGTCAGAAAGTCTGGACTGCGCCGCGCGGCGAGGCAAGCGCAAATCGATCTGCAGCGACGGCCGGCGAACCTGCCGAACCGCGGTGTGAAATTATCGTATAACGGCCTTACTCGGCTTTTAAAGGGTCAAGCAATGCCCTGCTTGCTTGACAGAATTGGCGGCAAGCCATATCTCCGGCGGACTTTAGCACTCTCGTAGCAGGACTGCTAAGCGAGCTGCGTCACTGCGACCGGCGGGTTTGGCATCCGGATGCTGCGGACCGCCTTCGCGCTTGAGAGCGGTCAAGCGTGTCGTCCAACCCAACCTCAAGTAAGGAAACCCCATGTCCAAAACCAAATTCCGCCCGCTTCATGACCGCGTTGTGGTCAAGCGCATCGACGCGGAGGAAAAGACCAAGGGCGGTATCATCATCCCCGACACCGCCAAGGAGAAGCCGTCGCAGGGTCAGGTCGTCGCCGTCGGTCCGGGCGGCCGTGACGAGAGCGGCAAGCTGATCCCGATCGACATCAAGGTCGGCGACAAGGTGCTGTTCGGCAAGTGGTCGGGCACCGAGATCAAGCTCGACGGCGACGAGCTCCTCATCATGAAGGAGTCGGACATCATGGGCGTGCTGAACTAAGCCGCACCCCGCATAAAAACCATCGCAATCCAGGAGTTTAAATTCCATGGCAGCCAAAGACGTCAAATTCGCCGGCGACGCCCGCGACCGCATGCTGCGCGGCGTGGACGTGCTCGCCAACGCCGTCAAGGTCACGCTCGGCCCCAAGGGCCGCAACGTCGTGATCGACAAGAGCTTCGGCGCTCCCCGCATCACCAAGGACGGCGTCACCGTCGCCAAGGAAGTCGAGCTTGAGGACAAGTTCGAGAACATGGGCGCGCAGATGCTGCGCGAGGTGGCGAGCAAGACCAACGACACCGCCGGTGACGGCACCACCACCGCGACCGTGCTGGCCCAGGCCATCGTGCGCGAAGGCGCCAAGTCGGTTGCCGCCGGCATGAACCCGATGGACCTCAAGCGCGGCATCGACATCGCCGTCACCGCCGTGGTCAAGGACATCGAGAAGCGCGCCAAGGCGGTCGCCTCCTCCTCCGAAGTGGCTCAGGTCGGCACCATCTCCGCCAACGGCGACGCCACCATCGGCAAGATGATCGCCCAGGCGATGCAGAAGGTCGGCAACGAGGGCGTCATCACCGTCGAGGAAGCCAAGTCGCTCGACACCGAGGTCGATATCGTCGAGGGCATGAAGTTCGACCGCGGCTACCTGTCGCCGTACTTCATTACCAACGCCGAGAAGATGACCGCCGAGCTCGAAGACGCTTACGTGCTGCTGCACGAGAAGAAGCTGTCCGGCCTGCAGGCCATGCTGCCGGTGCTCGAAGCGGTGGTGCAGTCGGGCCGTCCGCTGCTGATCATCGCCGAGGACGTCGAGGGCGAGGCGCTGGCGACGCTGGTGGTCAACCGCCTGCG
>JBEBWH010000328.1:0-3902 GCA_040392305.1 Bradyrhizobium sp.
TCGCTGCGCTGGATCGTGCCCTCGACCATCACCAGCCGCGCGCCCATCACCTCCTTGCGAAAGCGCGCCATCACGCGCTGCCACACCACGATATTGGCGATGCCGGTCTCATCCTCGATGGTCATGAACACGACGCCCTTGGCGCTGCCCGGTCGCTGGCGCACCAGCACTACCCCGGCGCAGCGAAGCGCCGCGCCATTCGCAGCCGCACCGGCGGCCGCGCAGGACACCACGCCTTCCCTTGCGAACAGCGCGCGCAGGAACTCCATCGGATGTCCCTTCAGCGACAATCGCAGCGTCTGATAATCAGCCACCACCTGCTCGGTGAGCGGCATCGCCGGCAGCGGCAGGGCTCCTTCTCCCGGCTGCTCGCGCGCCGCCGCCGCGGCAAACAAGGGCAGCGGCACATCGTCGGGCAGACGCCGCACCGCCCATAAGGCGGCACGGCGGTCGAGCCCGAGCGACCGGAAGGCGTCGGCATCCGCCAGCAAAAGAAGCGCACGCTTGGGCAGCGCCGTCTCCCGCGCGAAATCCTCCAGCGACGCAAGACGGCAGCGCGTCCGCGCCTCCACGATCCGCCGCGGCCAGTTGTCCGGCGCATCGGGATCGTCCGGACATTTGAAGCCGTCGATCTGGCGAAAGCCGAGACGCAGGGCGAAACGCTCCTGCGCGATCCGCTCCAGCGTGTTGTCGTCATGGCTGAACAGGACATCGACCTCGCGAACCTCGACGCCATGCTGGCGCGCATCGCGCACGATCTGCGCCGGCGCATAAAACCCCATCGGCTGCGAGTTCAGAAGCCCGCAGGCAAAGACTTCCGGATGATAATGCTTGATCCATGACGAGGCGTAGACGAGCTTGGCGAAGCTCGCGGCATGGCTTTCCGGAAAGCCATAGGTGCCGAACCCCTCGATCTGCTTGAAGCAGCGCTCGGAAAATTCCCGCGGATAACCGCGCGCCACCATATTGCCGACCATGCGATCATAGAACTTGCCGACGTCGCCCTTGTTGCGAAAGGTCGCCATCGCACGGCGCAACTGGTTGGCCTCGCTCGGCGTGAACTTGGCGGCGGTGATGGCGAGTTGCATCGCCTGTTCCTGAAACAGCGGCACGCCGAGAGTGCGGCCAAGCACCGCTTCCAATTCATCGGGCGGGCCGTGGCATGGCGACGGCGACGCGTATGCGACCTCCTCCTTGCCGTTGCGCCGGCGCAGATACGGATGCACCATGTCGCCCTGAATAGGCCCCGGCCGCACGATCGCGACCTCGATGACGAGATCGTAGAATTTCTTCGGCCGCAGGCGCGGCAGCATGTTCATCTGCGCCCGGCTCTCGACCTGAAACACGCCGAGGGAATCGCCGCTCGACAGCATATCGTAAACCGGCTTCTCGTCAGCCGGAATGGTGGCAAGCTCCAGGCGTTCGCCCTTGTGCTGCACGATGAGGTCGAGGCATTTGCGGATGCAGGTCAGCATGCCGAGCGCCAGCACATCGACCTTCATCATGCGCACGGCATCGATATCGTCCTTGTCCCACTCGATGAAGGTGCGATTGTCCATCGCGGCATTGCCGATCGGCACATATTCGTCGAGCCGCCGCTGCGTCAAAACAAACCCGCCGACATGCTGCGACAGGTGGCGCGGAAAGCCGATCAGCTCGCCGGCGAGCCTCACCGCGCGCGCGATCATCGGATTGCCGGGATCGAGCCCCGCCTGCCGCACCTGCGCGGGATCGATCTCCTCGCCCCAGCTTCCCCACACCGTATCGGCAAGACGCGCGGTCACATCCTCGGTCAACCCCAGCGCCTTGCCGACATCGCGAATGGCGCTGCGCGGCCGATAATGAATGACGGTGGCGACCACCGCAGCGCGCTCGCGACCGTAGCGCTCGAACACATACTGCATCACCTCCTCGCGACGCTCGTGCTCGAAATCGACATCGATGTCCGGGGGCTCACGGCGTTCCTTGGAAAGGAAGCGCTCGAACAGAACATCGATCTCGCTTGGATTGACCGCGGTGATGCCCAGCACATAGCAGACCGCGGAATTCGCCGCCGAGCCGCGGCCCTGGCACAAAATGCTTTCGCGCCGGGCAAACGCGACCACATCATGCACGGTGAGAAAATAATGCGCATAGTCGAGCTGGCGGATCAGCCGCAACTCCTTGCGCAGCAGCTTTTTGACGCGCGGCGGAATCCGCACCGGATAGCGCTGATGCGCGCCCGCCCAGGTGAGATCCTCAAGATGCCGTTGCGCGGTCTTGCCGGGCGGCACCGGCTCGTCGGGATATTGGTATTTCAGATCATCGAGCGAGAAACGGATGCGGTCGGCGAAACGGACCGTCTCGGCCACCGCCTCGGGATAGGCGCGAAACAGCCGCGCCATCTCGTGCGGCGGCTTGAGATGCCGCTCGGCATTGGCCTCCAGCGTTTTTCCGATGGCGTCGATCGTGGTCTTTTCGCGCACGCAGGTCAGCACGTCCTGCAACGCCCGGCGTGCGGGCGCGTGATACAGCACATCGTTGGTGGCGATCAGCGGCACGCCGGCAGCCTCGGCGAGACGATGCAAGCGGCTTGCCCGCCGCCTGTCGTCGCCGCGATAAAGCAGGCTCAACCCCAGCCACACGCCTGCGGCGCGCGAGCGGCAAAGCCTGTCGAGCGCGACCGTTATCGCGGCGCTCTCGAAGCGGTGCGGCGGCAGCAGGACGAACAGCAGCCCTTCGCTGAAGTCCAGCACATCCTGCAAATGCAGATGGCACTCGCCCTTGCCTGCCGCGAGCTTGCCCTTGCTGAGCAGGCGGCAGAGCCGTCCGTAAGTCGCGCGGTCGCGCGGATAGGCGAGAATATCCGGCGTGCCGTCGCAGCACACGAGGCGCGCGCCGATCAGGAGCCTGGGCTTATAGCCAAGCTCTGGGTTGGCGAGTTCGGCATAGGCGCGCACCACGCCGGCCAGCGTGTTGCGGTCGGCGATGCCGATGGCGTGCAGGCGGAGTTCGGCCGCCTGATGCACATAGTCCTGCGGATGCGACGCCCCGCGCAGGAACGAGAAATTGGTGGTCACGCCGATCTCGGCGTATCGCGCGCCCGCATCCGCTTTCATGCGAACAGCCCGTGCACGAACCAGCGCGGGCTGGCCGTCTCGCTTCCGTAAAGGCCGTCGCGATAGACCCAGAAGCGCAAGCCCGCCTCATCCTCGACGCGGAAGTAATCCCGCGTCGGCATCGCCGTATCGGAGCGCCACCATTCCATCGCGATCCGCTCCGGCCCCTCGGTGCGAATCACGTCATGCCGGACATGCCGCCAGGTGAAGTGGACGGGCGGGCCATCGGGCACCGCGGCCATCACCTTGATCGGCTCCGGCTCATCGAACAGCCGCAACGGCCGCAGCGGCGGCTCGCTCGCCACCCGCTCCGGCCACTGCGCGCGGCCAGCGGCATCGAGATGATGCTGCGCCTGCGCTTCGATCACGGCATGTTCAGGAATATGCGTGTCATGCGGCAGGTGCACCACGATGCGCCGTCCGCCGATCCGCGCGGCGATCCGGTCGATCAGGGCCGCGACGTCATCCCTGTCATGGACGCGGCTGTCGAGATCGCACTGCTCCTGCGTCACCGTCTCGACGGCGAGCGCCGACAATCGCAACAGATCGAAGCCGAAACCGGGATCGAGCGGATCGGCCAGCGCATCCAGCCGCTCGCGAAACAGCCGGATCATGACGCGCGGCTGCGTCACCGGCCGCGCCATCTCCACCGTCAGCGCCCGCACCAACCCGTCGGTCCGGAAGAAGCGCGCTTCCAAATGACGCACGCCCTTGCCCTGACGCTCCATGGCGAGCGTCAGCGTGTCCGCAAGCGAGGTCAGCACCGCCAGGATCGCCTCGTCGGTGGCGATCGGCTCGGGGAAG